>JAPLDV010000637.1 GCA_026391235.1 Bacteroidia bacterium
TTCCAGCGCTTTATCCAATTCGAGTCCATCCAGTGCAAGGTAATAGCTATAATTATTAAGCACTTGCAAATTATCTGGTTCCAAAATAAGCATCTGATTAAAATTTTTAAAAGCTTCATCGGAATTTCCATTCCGGTACAACGATTCAGCAAGAGAAAGATAGAACTGTTTGACCAATTCGGGATTCTGACCAGGAATACTTAATCCCTTATTCAATGTTGCAATAGCTTTTGGATAATCTTTTTGGTCAATAGCAGCCATGCCTTTAAAAATGTAAAAAAGTCCCTGTCCCGGAAAATATATTAAGGCACTGTCGCTTACGCTTAGGATCTCTTTAAACTGTTGTTTCTGGTTAAGAATAAAAAGAAGGTTTTGCCAAACCTCAAAATTACCCGGATCGGTTTTAATTAATTCCCGGTAAATCGGTTCCGCCTCATTCAATCTCTCCTCGGAGTACAGGTAATTAGCGTATAGCTCATCTACGGGAGGGTTGCCTTTATCAACCTGATGCAGAACCTCGATGAGTTTTATTACCTGAACATCAAGCTTGTTTTGTTTTTGCTGGTCCGATATAAAAGATTTTACGATATCGATTTTGATTGACGGATTAACGTCGGGAGAGCGAAAGCCCTGTAAGAATTCAACGAGAGCTTCGTCCTTCTTTCCGGATTGAAACAAGAATTGACCCAGAGAAAAACTGACTGCCGGATTATCAGGATTCTGGGCTTTAAGAATCTTGTACTGTCCGGTGGCCTCCTCCTTCATACCTTTAGCAGCGTAAGCTTCAGCGAGAATACCTCTAATTTCATAGTCGTCCGGATATTTCTTAAGCCAGTCGATCAGCGCTTTAGCTCCTTTATCAAATTGATTGAGAGATAAATACACATCTTTCTTCCGCACGGTTCCCCATTTTGCCAGCTCTCCTTCTCCTGGTAATTTATTAATCCTTTTCAGGGCTTCCTTTTCCTGTTTTGCCTGTATGAGCATTTCGATCTCGCCGGTTAGAAAATTTTCCGATCCTGGTTCTATCTTTTGGAGTTCCCTATAAACGGGGACGCAATCGATTGGTTTTCCCTGCAACATCAGATTTTCAATCAGCAGAAGTCCGTACCATTTATTTTTTTGATCACGCTTCCAGGCATTTCTGGCATAACCGGTAGCGGCTGAGTAATCCTTTTTTTCTGAATACAGCAATCCCAATTCGTAATAAGCAGATCCGGAAATTTGTGACAGCCCGATACATTTCTGAAAATAAGAGAACGCCTCGTCCAAATTACCCAACATTTTAGCTCGAAGTCCTTCAGCAAAATAAAATTTTAATTGAGCTTCCGCTGAGATTTTGGCGGTATCGGCAATTGTCACACCCTGTGTATACCCATTCAAACCAATCGCACCTATCAAAACCAATCCAATCAATACTTTCGTCAATTTATCCTTCATCCTTCAATCCTTCCATATTACTTGATCCTTGAGCCCTGAGCCTTGGGTTTTACTTATTCCCTGTATGGCCAAATCCTCCCGCCCCACGGTCAGTTTCGGCAAGATTTTCGACCTGATTCCATGATATTGTTTCATGCTTATTGATAATCATCTGGCAGATTCGTTCCCCGTCTTCAATCACCACATCCCCGCCCGACAAGTTTATCAGGATAATCCCGACCTCGCCCCGGTAATCCGCATCGATGGTACCTGGACTATTCAGTATGGATATTCCCCGTTTCAGGGCCATGCCGCTACGCGGACGTATCTGTGCCTCAAAGCCTTGCGGCAGCTCGATAAACAGTCCGGTGGTAATAAGCTTTCTCTCCAGATGCTTCATTACCACCGGTGCTTCCAGGTTGGCCCGGATATCCATCCCCGCCGAAAGCTCAGTGCTATAGGCCGGAAGCTCATGCTTTGAATGATTCACAATTTTCACCTTCATAAAACGAACATTTTTATCATAAGTTATTTACTGCCCCTATTTCTGATCTGCAGATAGATGGATCTAACCATCGTTTTCTCCTTTAACCCCACAATCACAATGAAAACCAGCATTAATAAACCATCCCAGGCTACCCTGATCATCAAGTTATCGGGCTTGACCAGGACTGATATTCCGTACAGTACCAACGCCAAAACGGTCCAAACAATCATTATGCCGGTCTGATAAGGAACAGGATAAACTTTCCGGCCCCAGAAGTAGGAGATTATCATCATGCTGGTGTAGCAGGCAAGCGTTGCCCAGGCAGCGCCCATATATCCGATCACCGGAACCAGCAACAGGTTCAGCACAATGGTTATAAGGGCCCCGGCCGATGCCATGATGGCTGCGTAGCGGGTGAGATCCTTCAATTTATACCAGACCGACAGGTTATAATATACCCCCAGGAAGAAATTGCCCAGCAGGACAATTGGCACGACAGCAATGCCCTGCCAGAAATCCTTTTGCCGAAGAAGTACAACCTTGAAAATATCAATGTTAAGGGAAGTGATTAAAAACAGGCATAACCCGGTGATTACAAAGTACTTCATTACAAGGGCATAGGTTTCTTCGGCATTTTTGTCTTTTGATACCTTGAACAGAAACGGCTCAAAAGCGTATCGGAACATCTGTATGAACAAGGTCATCAGAACAGCTATCCGGTAATTGGATGAATAGATCCCGACCTGCCCCTGATCACCGGTAATCAGCTTTACAAAAATTTTATCCCCGGAATCATTGATGGAACCAGCCAGTCCGACAAGAACCAGCGGTGCGGAGTATGCCAGCAGCTTACCCATGAAAACCCGGTCGAACTTCCACCGGAAAAACCGGAACTCAGGAATCAGAAGCAATAGCATGAAAGCGCTGGTCAGCAGGTTGGCGAAGAATACATACCCGACACCCAACTCCGGGTCATACAACCAGCCGGGTAAACCTCCCGTAATCTTATCGATCCAGGGAAATATCACCAGAAAAATTATGACTAATCCAATGTTTATAAAGACATTGGCTATTTTGAGTTTGGCAAACCGCCGGGCCTTTCCATCCTGACGGATCTTTGCAAAGGGTACCAGGGCAATGGAGTCGATCGCCACGATCCAGGCCATCCAGAGGATATAATTCTGATTGTTGCTATAGTGTATCAGATTGGAAATCTTATCGATAGAGACATAAATCAGGACCATCCAGATGATAGCCAGTATACCTATTAACCCGGTGGCATGACTGAACGCCTTCCGGATGGCTTCCTTATCTTTGGCAAAACGGAAAAATCCTGATTCCATGCCGAACTCAATAATAACCAAAGCCATTGCCAGCCAGGCATACAGCTCACTCAGAATTCCATAGGGACTGGTGCCGAAAAGCCATGTGTAAAAACTGGTCAGGACCAGGAAATTCAGCACCCTCGGCAGGATGCTTCCCAATCCGTAGATCATTGTCTGACCCGCCAGCTGTTTAACCTGATTCAATTGCCCCCAGTTTTAATCCGGTCAAATTTAGGAAGAATCTACAGAGTATCACTGAGTATATCATCGATCGACAAGCAAGGCATGCCGCCGAGGATTTTACAGCCATTATCGGTAACAACCAGTGAATCTTCGATCCTGACCCCTAATTTCCCGTACAGGTATAGTCCGGGTTCATTCGTAAACGTCATTCCGGTGGTCATTTTGAGTGGATTGTTCTTTACCAGGTATGGAAATTCATGGCCCTCAATACCGATTCCATGGCCCAGTCGGTGTGTAAAATATTCATAATCTGCCCCATACCCTCCTTTGGCCATTTCCTTGCGGGCTGCCTTGTCGACATCGCCGCAAATGGCACCGTTTGTGATCGCTTTAAATGCTGCCTGCTGGGCATTCCACACAGTCACAAATACCTTTTTAAGTTCATCCGACGGCTTGCCCAAAACAGCAGTACGGGTAACATCTGATTTATAACCTTTTACAGAGCAGCCACCATCAACAACAACTACATCGCCATGCTGCAGGTTTCTGATATTTCTTGTTCCGTGGGGGAAAGCTGCATTGGTTCCGAACAGAGCAAAGCCACCTCCGGAAGCTCCCAGCTCAGTATGCGCCTTTTGGATAATCTGGCTAAGGTCACCGGTGGTCATGCCTTCCTTCAGCCGGGAGAACCCTTGTTTAAAAGCCAGCTTGGTGATACGGTTTGCCATATCCATTAAAATGATCTCCTTTTCCGATTTAACGGCACGGGTATTTTCGGTAATCACGGATCCATCAACTACCTGAACACCGCCGGCACGCCGTAATCCCTCGTTGACAAAACTCCTGGCATTGGGATCGATCCCGATTTTACCCGATGCTTTAGATATTTTTTTAAGATAATCGGGAAAAAGAGAGTAGGGGCTTTCATGTTCCTGCCATACCCGGATATCATTGCCATATTCAATAACCTCCTCGGCTCTTTGCTTTTCAAAGGCAGGGCAGATCCACACGATATCGGCATGCGGACTCAGCAGGAACCCGAAAACACGCTCACTGCTCCACCACGCTGTATTGGTAAAATATGAAAGGTTGTTGCCTCCCTCAACAAAAAGTGCATCGATTCCGGATTTGATCAGCCATTCCTTTGCCTTCTCCTGCCGTGCCAGGTAATCATCACGGGTAATATCGGGCAGGTTTTTTGTCAGGTCATCCTGATTGATCGGACCTGTAGTTTCAATATGCTTGTTTTCTGCGCTGACCGAAACTCCCGCAGCAATTCCAAATGCCGAAACAGCAGCCGTTTTAAGGAAATCCCTTCGGTTGTTCATGGCTTAAATATTTTGGATCAAGATATTAATAAATTTAAAACTGATGATAAACGATAGCTGTTCGTACTTTTTGTATCAGGAAAAGCTATATCCGAACTCTATGCGATTGTACCGGATGGTTATCTGATCAGGAATAGGTCGGACAGTATACCATCCGAATGAAACCAGGCAATTTTATCGAAAAAGATCCGGTTGTTTTTATAAACCAGATGACCATTTTTGAGGTGTTTTTCGGCCATGGTTAAGAGCTCAAACCATCCGGACTCTCCGAAACTATTTATGAAATCAGCAGAATCGATGCCCCGGCATGTTCTTAGACGGGTCATCACAAATTCGTTACGGTGCATAAACGGATCAATGTTTTCGCCTTTGGGCTGTTTAGCACTATTGATGTTGCCTGTATATCTTGCGAGGCTAGCTGCGTTCCAGTGCCGCTGAGTTCCGTTAAAGGAATGCGCCGAAGGACCGAGCCCCAGGTAACTGTTTCCACACCAATACTTTGAATTATGACGGCTATACTGTCCATACCTGGCAAAATTCGAAATCTCGTATTGTTCAAAGCCATTGTCTTCAAGAATCGTTAGCAGCATCCTGTATTGCTCAACGCTCTGCTCATCGGGCATTTCAGTAAACATTCCCGACTTTTTAAGCCTTCCGAACCGGGTAGCCGGCTCAATAGTCAAATGATAAGCCGAAATATGACCGGCAGGTAAACCGGCAGCAATCATAAGGTTATGCTCCCACTGCATTGAAGTCATTCCCGGAATGCCATAAATCAGGTCGAGGCTGATATTATCGAACCCGCCACTGGCAGCCATTCTAACCGCGTGGATAGCCTGCGCTGCATCATGCCTGCGATTCATCAATTTCAGATGCTCATCAAAAAAAGACTGTGTTCCGATACTGATCCGGTTGAAACCCATGTTTCTATATTGCTCCAATCTTTCCCTGTCAAGATCCTCAGGGTTGGCTTCTATAGTGATTTCGGCATCTTTGTGCACCTCAAACAGCTCCTTCAATCGTTTCAGGATAACCCTGAGTTGCGCAGGATTGAGAAGGGTAGGGGTGCCACCTCCGAAATATATTGTATCTACCTGTTTATTCGTCAGATAGTCATACCGGAAAGCCACTTCTTTAAGCAATGCCTGAACAAATCCATTATACCCTTCACTTTTCGTAACTGAGTAAAAATCACAATAATAACACTTACTTTTACAAAATGGAATATGTAAATAGATGCCACTCATGAGAACCGGGTTAGAGTAAATTGCACATTTTAATTAATATTGAAGTATAATATTTCTCTCCTTAATGATACGAAAGTTATTTATTATTAGCCTGATCTGGTCCCTGTTGATTCTGATACTGTGTGCCATTCCGGGAGGTTCCCTGCCCAGGAGTCCGATATTCAACATACCCAATTTTGATAAGATTGTTCACGCATTACTCTATTTTCCTCTTGCATTTTTCCTGGGTGCGGAGTTTGATCTCTCAAAAAAAAGCATTCTGCGTGTTGCGGGTCCTCTGCTCACCATGTTTGTTGTTGCGATATATGGCGGGCTGATTGAATTCCTTCAGGAGTATTTATTTATTAAGCGCTCATCGGATATAGTGGATTTTTTGGCTGATATGATTGGGGGGCTGGCAGGCCTTTCCATTTATTACCTGTTTTTCAGGCCCTTTTTCCACAGGTTATTGGTGCGCAAGCCTTAAAATTCTTTTTTCTTCCAGGTTTGATGAAACGATTCCTTGGCAAAAACAAGTGGCTCCCGCCTGGGTCCCCAAACTTTTTGGCCGATGGTGTTCATCGCTCTGTTTTTCCATTTCGTATTAACCCTTTCCAAGCGCCGCCGCTTGAGCATGTATTTCTTGTAATTGCGGAAGAAAAACCTTTCTACCCCCAGGTTATCGGAAGATTCTACAATTTTATGTCTGTTGGTTAGTAAAAGCTTGTGTAAAGGAATCTTAACCGGGCATGCATCGGTGCATTTGCCGCAAAGGCTGGATGCAAAATTGAGAAATCCCATATCCTGGCAGCCATCCAAATACATAGATATTACAGAACCTATGGGGCCTGTGTAGGTAGTCTGATAAGTATGCCCGCCTATATTCTTATATACCGGGCAGACATTCGAACAGGCTCCGCAGCGGATGCATTTCAAGGCAGGATTCATTTCCAGATCCTGAAACAGTCGTGTTCGGCCACCATCGAACAAAATGACGATCATACGTTCAGGGCCGTCACCTTCGGTTGCTTTGGCCGGGCCCGACAAAATGGAATTATAGGCCGATACATGCTGACCGGTACCATAAACGGCCAGCAATGGCCAGAACAGATCAAGATCACCGAGTTCAGGTACTATCCTTTCAATCCCGGCAATAACAATTAATGTTTTTGGCCACGAAAAGGTCAGCATACCATTTCCTTCATTTTCGGTCAACCCAACTGATCCGGTTTCTGCAATGAGAAAATTGGCGCCTGTAATTCCCATTTGAGCGCTCATGAATTTGTCACGCAGGAATGATCTCACAAAATCTGTGATAACCTCTGGCGTGGAACCGGGTTCGAGTCCAAATTTCTGGTTGAAGAGTTCGGCAACATTTTCTTTCGACTTATGCATGGCCGGAGTCAGGATGTGATATGGTTTCTCCCCGGCAAGCTGAACGATGAATTCGCCTAAATCAGTTTCAAAGGCTTCAACCTTATTCTTTTTCAAAAAATGATTGATTTCAAGCTCCTCCGATAGCATTGATTTCATTTTAACAACTGTTCTAACGTCCTCTGAAGCTATGACCTTGCCGATTATCTTTAAAACATCATCAGAGCCGGAGGCCCATTCTACTTCGCATCCATTTCCTCTCGCATTCTTTTCAAACCTAACCAGTAAATGTTCAAACTCCTGAAGACAGTACTCCTTAATTTTTGAAGCTTGTTCACGGGCATTGTCCAGATCATTGAAAAAAAGCTTGCCTTTTAATACAGCCTTATCGTACTGCCCGACATTATAGGTCAGAATCCTCCGGTGATCGCGATCAAAAGCAACCTTTTCTGATTTTGCGTGGAAAATTTTCAACTTGCTTTCCATAGACTGTCAACTGTTTATCGGAATTTTCTGTATCCTTTTGCTGTGGCGCCCCCCCTCAAAATCAGTCTCAAGAAATTCTCTGACAATGACCTGTGCTTCGGAAAGAACCAGGAATCTTGCAGGTAAAGCACAGATATTTGAATCGTTATGTCGACGGGCCAGACTGGCGATTTCTTTGTTCCAGCAAAGTGCCGAACGTATCTTTGGATGTTTATTTACCACCATATTAATACCGTTTCCACTTCCGCACAAGCTAATCCCATACTTGCAGGAACCGTTTGAAACAGCAATTGCCAATGGATGAGCAAAATCGGGATAATCACAGCTCTCTGGTGAATTACATCCAAAATCCATAACCTGGTAACCCTCACCGATTAACCAGTTTCGCAGGTACTCCTTCATTTGATAACCGGCATGGTCAGATGCCAATCCGATCTTTTCGAATAACTTTTTTTCCACAATTAACCTCTTTTTTTAACCCTTCTCAAAACCTCCTCATTATCAATGCAAATTTAAAAAACAGATGACTCATATTCATTCACCTAAAATGGCGCTAATCCCTCAAACATCAAATAATCAATCATTAAAATATAAAAAAGGTTATGAACAACTGGTTCTGATATCTATACTAAAACTTCATTACTTTTTCCTTTTGCTTTATCAAAACTCCCGGATATAAAAATTATAAGTTTAAAAGCAAGAAAAATCTTTAACCATATTCAAAAAGCAATCAACCATGTTTTCAGAGTTCATAAATTTACGGTCATTTTTATAACAAAATTATACGGTTGTTAATTTGTAAAATATCCTTCTGAAATTTAACTCTTTCTCTATTTTTGTACTGTTGATAAGTTGTTACTTAGAACCTGATAATTTGGTTTTAATCTTGATAGCTGAGTTATCAACACTATTAACAGCATATCATCATCATCATATTTATATATAAACAATAATGATAATAATAAGAAAGGTTAATGGAGCCGGATTGGCAATGCTCTTCGTGCTGATCAGCCATGGCTTGTTTTGTCAGGAGTCATTGAAAGACGGTTATAATAAGCTGTATTATGGTAACAACCAGATTTCCAGTGAAGGAATGATCATAAACGGTAAACCTGACGGTAAATGGATATCTTATCATATCAACGGAAAGATAAAATCAGAAGGCACCCGCCGCAACTTTCAGCTCGATTCGATCTGGAAATTTTATGACGAACAGGGTTTTATTACCGATGAGATCAGTTATCTGAATGGAAAAAGAAGTGGATATAACATTAATTATCAAATAATTAATAAGTCTGGTACTCCGGTTGCGGTTCCATTGTTCAAAGAACTCTATCTGGATAATCAGAAACAGGGACTATCGTGGTATTACAACAACAAGGGTGAAACTGAAAGGATAGTCCGGTACAAAGATGGCAAGAAACAAGGATTAACCCGTGAGTTTATCAATGGGATTGTTCAGGTTGTGTATAAGTATCATAATAATTTTATGATCGACAGAGAGTTTATCAATCAAACTGATACTAAAGGATTTAAACAAGGAGTGTGGCGTGAATATTTCGACAACGACAATATACAGACCGAAGAAAATTATAAGAATGGTGTACTTAACGGATACTACCGTGAATATAACCAGGCGGGTAAAATGTTAGTGTCAAGATTTTATGAGAATGGAAAACTGGTTGAGAACAATTCAGATGAAGAGATTATTGCTGAAGTGAAAAACCAATATGACAGTTTAGGCAATCTGGTGGCTAGTGGTAGTTATCTGAATTCCATTCCGGTTGGAACTCATCGTAAGTACTCAGCCGACAAAACGAAAGTTAAAATTGAAGAATATAACAATAGCGGCCAGGTTGTTTCGGCTGGTGTGACTGACGACAAGGGGATCAAGGAAGAATTCTGGCGGTTCTTTTATCTGCGGGGTAAGGAAGATGGGCTCTCCACTGAATATGATGAGAATAATATCGTTATAGCAAGCGGGGAGTTTATTGAAGGTCTCGAAGAGGGTCCCTGGAGCTATCAAACGGGCGATAATACTGAAAAGGGTTCTTACAAAGCGGGTTTAAAAGATGGGGTATGGAAAGAGTTTTACGCGGATGGAATCCTGAAAAATGAAGGAAGCTATGTTCAGGGTTCACCCAATGGAAGACATAAACTGTATTACGAAACGGGTAAAATCAAAGAAGAACAAAATTACCGCATGGGACAGAAGGATAAAACCTGGTGGGTGTTTGATCCCGATGGTAACGTGGTTATATCGTATGTTTATTCAAATGATGTATTGGTTAAAATCAACGGGATACGGGTCAATCTGGAGATTGAAAAATAGTATTAATTTTCTAAAAAGGTATGGTATAGGATTATGATTAAGATATTTTTTCTAAATTTACACAAAGGTCACTAAGTCTGATTATGGAAAACAGTGGTAAAGCTATCATGCTGGTTGAGGATAATAGGCTAAACCAAAGGCTTATGGAATCCAGCTTGCGAAGGTTCGGTTTTCATATCGAACTGGCTGGCAATGGCTTGGAAGCTGTTGAAAAATATCAGGCTGATCCAACTAAATACTCGCTTATCATTATGGATATCATGATGCCTGTAATGGATGGGCTCGAAGCTACCCGTCAGATCAGGATTTTCGAGCAGATCCGTAATTTAAGAATCCCCATCATTGCCTTAACGGCTAATACATTTAACGCTGACCGGGAACGATGTCTCTCGTATGGCATGGATGACTACCTTGCCAAGCCTCTCAATATGGAATTGTTGGCTCAATCCTTCCGGAGCCTGGGGATAATCAAATAGTATATGTCTGAACCTTACGATTTCAGGAATCCTATCGGACAGGATGAGGATCAGGAAATTGAACGGCAATTAAGGCCGATCGAGTTTTCGGATTTTGCCGGGCAGGACAAGGTTGTAGGCAACCTCAGGGTTTTTGTAAAGGCCGCCTCCATGCGGGGTGAGGCCTTGGATCATGTATTGTTGCACGGGCCTCCCGGCCTGGGAAAAACAACCCTTTCATACATCATTTCTAAGGAATTGCGGGTGGGTATGAAAATGACTTCCGGTCCGGTTTTGGACAAACCCGGTGATCTCGCCGGATTGCTAACCTCTCTTGAAAAGGGTGATGTACTGTTTATTGATGAGATACACCGGTTGAGTCCGGTGGTTGAAGAGTATCTTTATTCGGCCATGGAGGATTACCGGATCGATATTATGATTGACCGTGGCCCCGGTGCCCGGTCGATTCAGATCGATCTCAATCCATTTACCCTTATTGGTGCAACTACCCGTTCGGGTTTATTAACCAGTCCGCTACGGGCCCGATTCGGTATTACCTGTTACCTTGAATATTATAACAAGGAGGTACTCAATCATATTGTTAAACGATCATCATCGATCCTGAATGTAGAAATTTCAGAGGAGGCGTCGATTGAAATTGCCACGCGGAGCCGCGGAACGCCCAGGATTGCTAACGCGCTGCTGCGCCGGGTCAGGGATTTTGCCCAGGTTAAAAGCGATGGCCGTATCGACATTGATATTACCCGTTATGCACTCGCTGCACTAAACATCGATGCCAACGGGCTGGATGAAATGGATAACCGTATTTTAAATACCCTTGTCAACAAATTCAACGGCGGGCCGGTCGGACTGGGTACCATAGCGGTATCTGTCGGTGAAGAGCCGGGTACCATCGAGGAAGTTTATGAACCATTCCTGATCCAGGAAGGTTATCTGAAACGCACACCCAGGGGAAGGGAGGCCACTGAAAAGGCCTATATTCATCTTGGAAAAGTAAGCCCTGAATCGCAGGCAAGATTATTCTGAAAATATCCAGAATTATGCAGATAAAAAATTTACTGGCAGCCGCCCTGATTGTGGGTGGTGTTGCAGGTATTACCGGATGGCTCCTGACCAGGCATCCGGACACGCCGCAACCGATAGAGATTACATCGGAAAAAGCTGATAATTACCTCAAACGCCAGGAGTGGATCAACGCTATGCACCGCACAGCTCGCGGGATTGACTGGCGCGAAATGGACGAACAGACCCGTCAGGAGATGTATCAGGAAAGGTTACCGGCACTTCAGGAGGCCGCCCGTGAGAGTCAGTCGAAAAGGGCCGGGATTGAAAGCATAGCCGATGGCACCCTCACTGGCCAGTGGATCGAAAAAGGCAGCAATAACCTGTCTGGCCGCGTGCATTGCGTGGATATCGATTTTGCCAGCAACCGCCTCTATGCTGCCTCGGATGGCGGCCAGATCTGGGTTGGAACCATCGACGGGCAGAACTGGAAATCTGTTTCTGATC
>JAPLDV010000490.1 GCA_026391235.1 Bacteroidia bacterium
TATGGAATAAGCCTGGTAGATACAGGCATCACAGATATGGCCTGAAACGCCGGCAATCAGGAGATTCACGTCGTCCTTTGACCTTCCGCAGAAGGAGCACCTGTCCGTTTTACCTGATGTTGGTCGTGGCATGGTTTATTATTTTGCAGTTCGAACCATCACCTCGTCAATCATGCCATATTCCTTGGCTTCTTCAGAAGTCATCCAGAAATTCCGGTCGGAATCTTTTTCGATTTTTTTGAAGGGGTTACCGGTATGGAAAGCGAGTATCTCGTACAGTTCCTTTTTTAGTTTCTGCAGCTCCCTTACCTGGATCTCAATATCCGATGCCTGACCCTGGGCTCCGCCAAGCGGTTGGTGTATCATGATCCGCGAGTGTTTAAGGGCTGAGCGTTTTCCTTTGGCACCGCCTGCAAGCAGGACTGCACCCATGGATGCAGCCATCCCGGTACAAATCGTAATGATATCCGGATTAATGTATTGCATGGTGTCATAAATACCAAGGCCCGAATGTACCATCCCGCCCGGGGTGTTGAAATAGATGATAATGTCCTTCTTCGGGTCGGCCGATTCGAGGAACAGCAACTGTCCCTGAATAATATTGGCCACATCATCATCTTTTGTTTTCATCCATAAGTATATTAAATTCTTCAAGACTAACGTTTTGTTCGACAAGCCCGAACAAAGTTGCAACATATTCTATGACTTTGTTTTCGAGAATAACATCAGTAATACGTGTTTTTTCTTCTTCATTTTTCAATAAAACATCTGCCATCCGGAAAAGTTGTTCGGCCGGGGCATCATAAATTCCATACTGAAAATAGCGTGATTGAGCGGCCCAGATAGCTTGCTCCCGGATTTCCTCATCGGTTGCTTCGAGTTTCTGATCACCGATGATTGTGTTTTTTATCATTCTCCATTTCAGGTCGGCAGCAAATGCCGGGAAATCTTTTTCCAGTTGCTCACGGGTCAGGTTTTCATCTTTGGATGTCAGAAGCATCCATCTTTTAAGAAACTCCTCTGGAAGAGGGACATAAGTATCTGTCATGAGTTTTTCCCTGGCATCAAGGTGGAATTTATGCCGGCTCTCACGTGAAAACTGGCGCACAAGATCCTCCTCAACGCGTTCGCGGAAGGCTTCAATCGAGTCGATAGTGCCTTCACCAAAAGCCTTGTCGAACAATTCCTGGTCAACTTCTGCATGAGTGAAGCGCGATACCTCCATAACAGTGAATTCGAAATCAGTATTGATTTCACTCAGATCCTCCTTATCGACTTTCAACAGGCTGGCACGGTCAGTTTCATTCGGGAAAGCAACATTTGGATTGAAGATGATCTTGTCGCCGACATTTGAGCCCAGAAATTGGTTTTTAATTGCCTCGTCAACAATGGTTTTGATATAGATCAGAGCTCCATGTGAATGAACGGGATGATGATGGTCATGGTCGTGCTCATAGTCATGATTGTCCTCGTGAGTGTGTTCATGATCATGATCACTCAGCTCGCACAAATCGCCTTTTACCACATCCTCTTCAGAAATTGATTCAGCGGGTTGCAAAGAACCGAACCGGCGTGAGTAATCTTCGATCTGCTTATCGATCATTTCAGGAGTGATGATTATCCTGTAATCGTTGATTTTGTCATTTTTACTGATTTTCAGTTCGATGTCGGGTGCCATGGCAATATCGAAATGAAATTCAAATGTCTCCTGATTGTCCCAATTTATTTTGGGGCTGTTAATATTCGGGAGTGGCTCGCCCAGAACCTTTAACTTATTGTCGTGGATATAGTTGTTTAGAATGTCGGAAAGCAGGCGTTGAATTTCTTCAGCCTGGATTGATTTGCCATATATCTTTTTTACGAGTGATGGCGGAACTTTTCCTGGCCGGAAACCATCAAAACGAGCTTTTTTCCGGTATTCTAACAGTGCGGTATCAACTTTCGGCTGGTAATCAACTGGATCAATTCCGATCCGGATCACGGCATTCAGATCATCGAGATTCTCTCTGCTGATATTCATATTATTCGCTAACTAAACGATAAGTAAAAATGGTTGTGCGGATGGGGGGACTCGAACCCTCATGCCTTTCGGC
>JAPLDV010000302.1 GCA_026391235.1 Bacteroidia bacterium
TTGCCCACCATCATTTTCTTACCGGTTATCTGACACATCTTCGACATGCTCTTTGAATTTTGGATCGCAAATTACGGCAATTTTATTCGAATAATCAAGAGTCTGCTGAAAAAAATGGCATGGTCTTATTAACCATTCAATGTTTAAAGATGGTTCACAAAGATATTGTTTCTTTCAAAATCTCAATCCGGAGCATATTCAAGGCAGCCAAAGAAGCTCTAACCACGTTACGTTCACGATGTTCCCCAAATTGAAAACAATGCGAAAAAACACCATTGCGGCTGGCAACAGCGATCCAGGTGGTGCCAACAGGTTTGGAGGCAGATCCTCCATCCGGACCAGCAATGCCTGATGTGGCAATGGAATAGTCGGTTTCAAAATGCAAAAGGCAACTTTTTGCCATCTGTTCAACCACCTGCCGGCTGACAGCACCGTACTGTTCCAGAATAATTTCCGGTACATCAAGGAATTTTACCTTGACTTCATTGGCGTATGCAACAATACTTCCCTTGAAATACGCAGAACTCCCCGGTATCCGGGTAATCAACCCCGCAATGCTGCCTCCTGTGCAACTTTCGGCAGTTGCAACTGACAAATGCCTTTCGGCCAGCATTTGACCGATTTTCTCTTCTAGCGAAATCTCGTCATATCCAAAATGATATTCTTTTACTAAAGCTACCAGAGATACGGTTAGGTTAGTCATTTCGGTTTCCAAAACATTCCTGTCCTCACCTGTGCTCCCAGTCAGCCAGCATCGAAGCAAGTTTTGACTCCGGCATTCCGGTGGTCATTATTGTTTTATGGAGTATGGCAGGCGTTTTAAAGCGGGCTGCCAGCAATGATAATGCCGAGTTCTCCATGATTGATTTCATCTCGTACGGCACCCCCGGCATCGAAACCACAACTTTTCCATCCTTTTCAAACCACATCCCAGGGGCGGTTCCCTGCTGGTTTCGAATAACACGGCAATTATGAGGCACTAATGCCTGCGCACGATTTAAGGCAGAGAACTGATAATTCCCAATCTTCAATATCTTCATGATATCTTCCAGAACAGATTGATCCTCAATAAGTTTTGAATTAAAAAATTCAGCCAGGGTTGATTTGGTCCGGTCGTCATTCGTGGGGCCAAGTCCTCCGGTCATTAATACCACATCGGCACGGCTCACGGAGTCTGCCAGAGCTAAACGAATTTCATCCGGACTATCTGAAATCGAGATAATTCTCTTTACCGGAATGCCGATCATCGACATCCGCTCTCCAATCCAGGCTGAATTGGTATCGATTGTTTGGCCGATCAGGATTTCGTCACCAATAGTAATAATTTCTGAGGTTGGGTTCATAGTTTAAAGCATAAGGGTCCCCGCCGTACGCTTTCGTAGAGCGTTAAGGGGTCCCCGCATGAATGGTCCTCGTTAGCGTCGAAAGGTCCCCGCTTTCGCGGGGATGACAGAATATCATGGTAGTAATTGTTTGAGCCGCAGTAATAGCGGTGGGTGCGAGTAGTGAACAAATACGTAGGCCGGATGAGGGGTGAGGTTGCCCAGATTTTTTTCAGACAGACCAATTAAGGCATTTCCCAGATCCTCTTTATAACCCAATTTACCTGCGAAGGCATCAGCCTGATACTCAAATCTTCTCGATAAGTAGTTAAAGAACAAACCAGTCAGCATGGATATCGGGCTATACAGTATCCCAAAAACAAGAATACTGATATGAAAGCTGGGCTGAGTGATGTTAAGAGCACCTGCCAGTGCCGGATTGCCGGCTACCAAAGAAAACAGGAACAAGAGAACGCCGGTCTGCAAAACAGATAAGATCATTGTTGAAATAATATGCTTCATCTTATAATGGCCGATCTCATGCGCGAGAACAGCGAGTATCTGATTTGTAGTCAAGTCATTAATCAGGGTATCGTATAGAACAATCCGCCGTTTGCTTCCGAAACCGGCAAAATAGGCATTTGCCTTGGTCGACCTCTTCGACCCATTGATGACGAAAATCTTTGATAATTGGAATCCGGCGTTCCGGCTCATTCCTTCAATAGCCTTACGAAGGTCACCCTCTTCGAGAGGCTGCTGCTTGTTAAACAGCGGCACGATCAGGGAGGAATAAAAGAAACTGAGCATGATGGAGAAAACAGAAATAATGATCCAGGCCAATAACCAAAAACGGTTTCCGGTTAGCGTATACAGCCAGATTATCAGGGCCATAAGGGGTGCGCCGATGATTATTGCCAATAACCATGATTTTAATTTATCCAGGATAAAAGTCAGCGGTGTTGTTTTATTAAAACCGTACTTTTCTTCTATTACAAATGTGGAATAGATATCGAAAGGTATCCCGGCCAGATCTGCAGCCAATCCAAGTATTCCGAAAAAAAGCATGGCTGCCGGCACCGGTTGGCTCGTCACAGAACCGACCAGGCCATTAAGCAAGGTAAATCCGCCTAGAAGAAGCATTAGCAGTAAGGCAATAAAACTGATCACAGAAACAAGAATGCCGAAACGGCTATGCTCCTGAAGATAGTTTTGCGATTTCCCATAGGTGCCGTATATGATTCAGATTCAGCAGATCCAGCACCAAATCGGATAAAAAACCGACAGATAGAATGATTAATATAAGCAAGAAAAGTGTGTTCATAAATGGTTCGTTGGCAAGATATTTACCTCATTTGTTCATCTAACTTATCCGATTCGGCCTTCCTCTTTAACAATTTCGGCTCATAATCATTGATATAAAACGGATGCATTCCAAGTTTTTCCGATTGTTTCAGCCATTCGAGCGCGGCAGGGATATTATTTGCCATCTCACAAGTTAGCGACATATTAAAGCAGGCTTTAGCTGCAACCCGTTTTTGTTTCGATTCGGTAAAAGGCCTCCAGATTTCTGCCGCTTCCAGCCATTTGCCCTCTTTAAGAAATCCGGCACCGGTTAAAAAGCCTTTCCTACCCAAAGCAAAATAGTACCGTTGAAAATTGGTCCACCAGGGAGCAAGTCTCCTGGCCGTGCTCACTCCGGCCTCATACATCGCATTCCTGATACAATCCAGCTTCTGATTCGGAGAAGATGTAAATCCGGATGGAGAATCAATATCAAAGGCAATAGT
>JAPLDV010000176.1 GCA_026391235.1 Bacteroidia bacterium
TCCCAGCGGTACTGCACTCACACTGGCCGGACAGATCAACCAGGAGAATGCAAACTTCAACGGCTGGTCAGCTGATTTGATCGCAACCAAAGATAAAATATCAGTAACCAGTATCCGGGAGGGGAATGTAACAGGAATTCATTCTGTGATGTACATTTCAGAAGAGGATAAAATCACGTTAAGGCATGAAGCTTTCAACCGGAGGAGTTTTGCCACGGGAGCCTTGTCTGCAGCAGAATTTATGGTGAAGCGGAAAGGTGTGTATACCATGAAAGATCTGATAACCCATTATAAACCGGATTAGACAATGCGGTGGTTCTGGTTTTCAACTTTTACATTGATCTGCAGCCTAATATCTGTTTTTTTTAGGCAACCGCTGATCCTGATTGGCGAATTGTTTGTCATTGAGCTCTTTATCACCCGAAAAGTCAAATGGTTCTTTTGGATCAACAAATCAGCCAAACCGTTTCCCGGATGGTTAAGTTTACTGATCTGGCTATTGGTTACCATATGGATTATACGGGTATTGGCCATTGATAGCATAACAATACAATCTCCAGCGGACAAGCCTCAGCTTCAACCGGGCGATAATATCCTGATTTCCAAGATTCATTACGGTCCCCGTCTCCCCATTACCTATCATAGATTGTCAGGATTCTCCCGAATCAAGCAGGGAGACCTCGTGGCCTTCAATTTCCCCGAAGGCGATTCCGTGATCGATGGCATTGGGTCATTCAGTTATTATTCATTAAAGCGAAAAAGGGAATCAGAAAACGATACCCTTTCCGGGGCTGTTGCCGGTTATCGCCCGGTTGACCGCCGCGATCCCGAGATTAGCCGCTGCATTGGCCTTCCAGGCGATACCATACTCATCGGGGCTGGTGTATTGGAGGATAGACGCAATTATGATAGACGCAATTATGCGTCTCTACAGTCGTACGATTATCTGGTGGAAGTAAATAGCCGGCCGTTGCCACAGGAATTCCTGACCGGTCTGGGGCTATCCCCTTCGGAAGTTCAGATTTTGCCGGGATTAGGTTATTTATTCCCATTGCGTGCGAATCAGGTTGAATTAGTCAGACAGCGATCTGAAGTTGCCGGGGTTGCTGCCTATTTCATGGATGCTGGCCGGGGTGATTATAATATTTACCCTCACGATGCCAGGTATCCATGGAACCGTGATAACTTTGGCCCGGTAATTGTCCCCAGGAAAGGTGATTCGATCCGGCTGACACTACTGAATCTCTGCATATACCAGAGAATTATTGAAGTTTATGTTGTTTTGGGCGATAACCGCCATCATTCAAGAGACTCCAGGCATTGGGGATTTCTGCCCGAAGATCATATTATTGGCAAACCGGTACTCATCTGGTTTTCAGCAAAAAAAACAACTGGTCAGCCATTCAGGATTTATTGGAATCGAATATTTAAAACACCCTTATGAAGACAGATTTTAAAAGTATCCCGCGTAAACAGTACATCAAGTTTGGAATTGTAGCACTTATTTACCTGCTCTGGGTAATCTGGCTCAGCAATTATCTATGGTTGCTGGGCTTACCTATCATTTTTGATATGTACCTCACACGCCTTGTCAACTGGACATTCTGGAAGAAGCGCGATCAAAAGAATTCTTCATTTGTGGAATGGGTTGATGCTCTGATATTTGCACTGATAGCGGTTTCTTTTATCAATTTGTTTCTGTTTCAGAACTTTAACATACCGACTTCCTCTATGGAAAAGTCGTTGCTTGTGGGAGATTATCTGTTTGTGAGCAAGGTGAGTTACGGACCCAGGGTCCCAACCACTCCCCTATCCTTCCCATTGGTCCAACACACATTGCCTTTGACTAAGGATAAGAATTCCTTTCTCACCTGGATAAAAAATCCGTACCGGCGTATGGCAGGCTTTACAACAGTCAAAAACAATGACCCCATCGTTTTTAATTATCCCGAGGGGGATACTGTTTGCACAAAATATCAGAGTAATGAGAGCTTTTATAGCTTGATGCGGCGCAACGGAAGGCGGGAAGTATTTACCAACACGGATGCTTTTGGAAAGATTGTAATAAGGCCTGTTGACCGCCGGGAGAATTTCATCAAACGATGCATCGGGATTCCCGGAGATACGGTTGAGGTTCGTCACAATTGGGTTTTCGTTAATGGAAAACCTCAGGATTCGGTCGAAAATATGCAGTTTGATTATCATATTATTACTGATGGCACTCCGATAAACCAGAAAAAGCTGGAGCTTTTGGGTGTTTCAAAAAGTGAAATCCAATTCTCCAACGGAGAATATATCTTGCCATTATCAGCCAAAAAATCCAGGGAAGTCAAACTGCTTACCAATGTTAAATTCATTGAACGATACGAGACTCCGGCCGGTCGGTGGGATGGTATGACATTTCCTTTCAGGGAAGAGTTCAAGTGGAACCGGGATAATTACGGGCCGGTCTGGATTCCCAAAAAGGGCACAACAGTTGAGCTGACACTTCAGAATCTGCCTTTGTATGAGCGGGTTATCCATGCTTATGAGGGAAATGATCTTAAGGTTTCAGGCGATCAGATCCTGATCAATGGTAAACCGGCCACCTCCTATACTTTCAAGATGGATTACTACTGGATGATGGGCGATAACCGCCACAATTCTGCGGATTCAAGGTTTTGGGGATTTGTCCCTGAGGATCATATAGTTGGCAAACCGAAATTCGTTTATCTGTCGTTTAACAAGGACAAGAAATTTCCGGCAAATATCAGGTGGAATCGGATGTTCATGAAAATACGGTAGAGACTCATATTTGCGTGTAAAAGAATCGTTAAGAGTCGTTAAGAAGGTTAAGAAGTTCATGAAGAAATACAAAAGATGCCTGAAATGGTCCTTATGGACTCTTCTCATCCTGCTGCTGATGCGTGTTTTCTTTTATCAGGTAGCGAGCGTTCCGGATTTCCACATGGCCTCAACGCTTTTACCGGGCGACAGGGTTATTGTCAATAAATACCGGGCCGGTTTGCGGTTGCCGATTTCCATCATCGGATTACCGGGGGTCAATGCACCTTACGCCGATGGTATCAGGCTGCCTTATCTCAGGCTGCCGGCGCTGAAAAAACTCCGTAGGCAGGAAGTGGTTGTATTTAATTATCCGTCCGGTTCTGATAAGCCGATCGACCGTAAAAGGCATATGATCAGCAGGATAATCGGGTTGCCCACCGATACCGTCATGATAAAGGACAAGGAGGTTTCGGTAAATAATAAAACTGTTATTCCGCCCGCATTCGCAAGATCTGAATACCGGATTGTGACTTCAGGACAATCCATTGATAATGAATTTCTTCGTAAGTATGGCATTGAAAAACCAAGGATGGTGGCAAACATTGGAATATTCGATGTTGACCTTCCGAAAGATGCCAGCTCTACACTGGAGAAAACGAAAGGTATTAAAACAGTCAGGGAAACAAAGCAATTCCTGGGAGATGCATCTTCTGATTATTATCCGCTCTCAAATTTTTTCATGTGGAACCGAGATCAGTTCGGGCCATTTCGTGTACCTGCCAAGGGGATGACAGTTGCAATCGACGTGAAAAGCATCGATTTTTACCGCGACATGATTGAAACTCAGGAGGGGCATGACGTAATGATTGATTTCCGCGGTGTTCACATTGATGAAAAGATCGTGACTTCCTACACATTTGAGAAAGACTACTATTTTGTTCTCAGCGATAACCGCGACAACCCGGATGACAGCCGGAAAATCGGGTTTGTTCCGGCTGACCATATCATCGGAGTTGCCAAACGGATCCTCTGGTCGGGACAGAACAAATACGATTACATCCGCAAGTTCCATTTCGGCAGGATATTCAAGGGTATCAGGCAATAAGCACAAGGCTCAAGGCACAAGGCTCAAGGCTCAAGGCTCAAGGCTCAAGGCTCAAGGCGCAAGGCAGTAGGTAATCAGCACATCAGCACATCAGCAAATCATGAATGAAGTCTGGCTAACCACCTCCTATCTCGGTCCGGTTGAGTATTACCGGTTGTTGAGCGGAGCCGAAACAGCCAATATTGAGGCGTTTGAGAATTATGAGAAACAATCGTGGCGTAACCGGTTCAGGATACTCTCTGCCAATGGCCCGATTGATCTGAGCATCCCCATAATCAAAGGAAGGTCTTTAAAA
>JAPLDV010000087.1 GCA_026391235.1 Bacteroidia bacterium
GCATCAGGAACAATTTCAAGCTTTGTTCCAGTCCATTCCTGAGTGACCCTTACCACCTCTCCCGTGACAGGCGAATATATCTTAACAGTTGACCAGTCGGCTGATTCGAGAGGCTCAAAATAATGTTTCATGCTTCTGCAATGTTCAGTATAATCTGAATAATCATGCCCGATAGATGAGCGGTATTTTGATATGCGCCAAATATTTGTAAGATCAATATAGTTTGCAATGACAACCTTTGGCGGAGGATACTTGTCAATGTCCCATACAGGATCCTCCTTAACAGTATCCTTAACTAATACCCAGCAGGTGAGCGGGTCAGTGCCTGAAAACTGGTCGCCATTGCAGGTAAGGGGATTTGCATCCCTTAAGGCTTTGGGAATGATAAGTGAATCCCTTGAAAGAATGCCGAACTTGATGTATTCAGCAAAAATCTCGTCAGTCATAATGTCAAAATAGGAAACCATTCTTCCCTGGTGTGTTGCATCATTCACGATAACAGAAATGTCAGAATAAGTTTGCGAGCCATAATCAGTGCCAAGCAATGTGCCGCCACCGACATGGTCACCTACTTTCAGAGGACCAGAAAGATTGATATGGAAAATTGAAACACGGAAAGCAGGATAAAGGTCAGACTGTATTTCAACTTTTTTCCCCAATCCTTCATCCTCAATCCTTGTCACCTGTCCGGAGATGGGCGAAAGTATCTGTATAGTTGACCAGTCGATTGTGCTGAGAGGTTCGAAATAGTGTTTCAGGCTTCTGCATTGTTCAGTATAATCAGAATAATCATGCCCTACAGATGAGCGGTACATGGAAATACGGTAGATTTTACCAAGCTCAATATAATTCTTGTTGACAAACTTGGGCGGAGGATACTTACCCAGGTCCCAGACATCATTTGTCGGTACAATGGTGTTGTCACCTTCCTTTTTTTTGCAGGCTGCAAGTATAATTAGCAGAACGCAGGCTCCAATTAGAATTCTTAATAAATTAGTTTTCATAATAGTAACTATTTAAAATACATGCTAATATACAAAAATTTATTGATATTTCCCTATCAATTTGCTTCGCAGTGTTCTTACACTAACCGGGAAATCCATCAGTCAGCTGAGACCTGGAACTTTATATATTGGGTGGGGACAAATTGTCACCCCCCTTCGATACAGATAGCAGGTGGTAAACAGAAACTCAATTGTGCAAATGCAAAGGGATTGTTGCGTATCATCCAGTCAATCGCATCACCAAAAGCAGAACCCTTCAAGCTTTGGCTCGCACAGGTTGGTTCTGACAGACTGGATGAAATCGAAAACCCTGAATTGGCAACTCAACGGACTAGCCATTCTAAAGGGGAATTCCGATTATCTGGTAAAAAAGAATATCGGCAGATCGACTTATAAGACTGAAAAATACTTTCGGCTGATAGATGAAACAGCAGACTCAGTGATTATTCCGAGAGGATTTGTCAGCGCCCTGGTTCACAGAAATTGGGCAGATTGGAAATCAAAAAGTTAGATTAGGCAAGAGCATTACGGTCGCTATGATTCAATCCCTGACCCGAAGTGGTGAAATCGATAAAATTGCAAATAGTTTCGGTACCATAATAATAGATGAATGCCATCACATACCGGCCAAATCGTTCCGGGAAGCTTTTGATTACAAAATAGACAAATACGAGACTATCTCACGCATCATGATACACGATACTCAAATAAATTCACTCATTATCGATTATATTTAAAAAAATTAATG
>JAPLDV010000903.1 GCA_026391235.1 Bacteroidia bacterium
AAGCCTCTTTTCTTCCTGTCTCTGATTTTTCTGACCATTTCCCTGAACAGTTTCGGACAATTTCAGCCGACTCCCGTTAAACGATCGAATAATCAAATCACTATCAGCGGTAAGAATTTTTACCTTCATGAAGTTCTTAAAGGCCAAACCCTCTATGGGATTTCTAAAGAGTATCAGGTGAGCGAGGAAGAAATTAAAAAAATAAATCCGGACCTGAATAAGAAATCCGTTTCCCCCGGTATGGTTATACGTATTCCCGATCCGGGATTGGCATCAAATCCGGTTAATGGTAAGGACGAGGTCAAATTTATAGCACATACTGTTCTACCCAAAGAAACCCTGTTCTCAATTTCCAGGCAATATGGAATCAAGGTCGACCAAATCCGGGAATTGAACCCGGAGGTCAGATCGGGATTGAAAATCGGAATGAATCTAAAAATACCTGAAGATAAGATCACCATTGAGCAAAAAACTCAGGTCGCGGAAGAAAAATTGGTTAAGACCGGTATTGAGGACTCCGGTCAGACATCAGCAAAGGAGAGAGCTGCGCAACCCTGCAGAGTTAAACCTTTTCCACATGAAAATGACAATTTTCAACTGGCACTCTTGCTGCCATTGAATATCAGTCAAAACGACACGCTATTTTATTCGGATACTTTAAAACCGGAACACTTTCGGTTTTATGAATTCCTTGAGGGGATATATCTGGCGCTTGATTCGATGAGGCTCGAAGGCATAAATATGACTGTCGGGGTTTTTGATACTGAAAGAAATCCCGAGACTATCAAGGGGATTATTGAAAGCGACAAACTAAAGGAAGCCGATCTGATAATCGGTCCGGTTTTTCCCAATGAAATTGAGATTGTTTCAGCTTATGCCAAAAGCAAAAATATTCCGATGGTATCTCCATTATCCACCTATGATGTGATAAATAATAATCCGTATGCATTTCAGGTCAGGAATAAGCTTCCCAGACAAACTGAACTTGCGACAAACTACTTAGGATCAAAGTACAACGAGAACATTATTGTTATTAGCCTTCTGTCGGAGAAAGAAAATCCTGACTTCACTCGGTTCCTGGGAAACCTCGGAAAGCAAATTAAAGAGCACGACCCGGCAAAAAAGGCCACTTTTAAAACAATCTATTATAGCGATACCCTGCGGATTTTCATGAATGCCGAATCCAAGAGTATCCGCCTGGATAGTTATCTTTCGTCATCTGAGTCAAACTTTTTTATTTTACCATCTGAAAATGAGGTCTTTACTACTGAGGTAATCAATGAACTCAACCAGTTGTCAACCGTTAATAAGATCCATGTTTTTGGTTTGAATCAATGGGTTTTTGCCGGACTTGACCTGGGCAACCTGTATAATGTCAATCTGGAGCTTTACAGCGATTTCGAGGATGATAATCCATTTGTAGACTACAACGATCCGTTTGTACTGAATTTTTGTCGCAAATACAAAGAAAATTGGAATATTGAACCCTCCAAGTACAGCTTCCATGGTTTCGATATTGCCTGGTTTTTCACAAGGGCTTTGTTCCAGTTTGGGCGTAATTTACCCTCATCGGTTCCTTGCTGGACTGAGTACCTTAGTCAACCAACCATGCTGACTCCCATGAGGTTTCAATCTAATAGCAATGGCAATGGATTTGAAAACCATGCAATTACCGTAGTCCGGTATCAAAAGGATGAATTGTTCAGGAAGAAGGTTAATTAATCTCCCAGCGTAGCCACCATTACTGCTTTAATGGTATGCAGGCGGTTCTCAGCCTCATCAAAAACGATTGAGTTTCCCGATTCAAAAACCTCCTCTGTGACCTCCATGCCATCCAGTCCAAACCGCTGGAAGATTTGCTCACCAACAGTGGTTTCCCGGTTATGAAATGCAGGCAGGCAATGTAAAAACTTCACGCCCGGATTTCCTGTCATTTCCATTACCCTGGAATTAATCTGGTAAGGTTTTAGCAAACGGACGCGTTCTTCCCAAACGCTGTCGGGTTCTCCCATGGATACCCAAACATCCGTGTAAAGGAAATCGCAGCCTTTAACAGCCTCCTGAACATTCTCCGTAAGAGTGATGCCTCCGCCGGTATGAGATCCGACTTCCCGGCATGTTTTCACCAATTCATCGGTTGGAAACAATGATTTTGGTGCAGCAGCCCTGAAATCCATACCCATTTTCGATGCTCCCACCATCAATGAATTACCCATATTATTTCGGGCATCACCCAGGTAGCAGAAAGAGATTTCATTCAGTGAACCGCTGAAATGTTCAATCATGGTCATGAAATCGGCCAGGACCTGAGTAGGGTGAAACTCAGTGGTAAGGCCGTTCCAGACAGGTACACCTGCATATTTTGCCAATTCTTCGACGATCGACTGTGCATATCCGCGGTACTCAATTCCGTCGTATAGCCGGCCGAGCACGCGGGCTGTGTCCTTCATCGATTCTTTCTGCCCGATCTGAGAACCTGACGGTCCGAGATAGGTAACATGGGCCCCCTGATCCATAGCTGCCACCTCGAAAGCACAGCGGGTTCTCGTTGATGCCTTTTCGAAGATTAAAGCGATATTTTTGCCCTTCAGCCGCTGCTTTTCATAGCCGGCATATTTTGCTGCTTTCAGATCGAATGACAAATCAAGAAGAAAATCTATCTCTTTTGGAGAAAAATCCAGTAGTTTCAGGAAACTCCTGTTTCTTAGGTTGTAAGCCATGTCCTTGTGTTTTATTATTAAGGTTTTAGGATTTTTGTTGATATTTTGCCAGGTCCGCCGGATCATAATCCATTGTAATTTTTGATCCATAAGACTTATCTTCCAGCTTGAAAGCTTCCGTGATCACTGCTTTCTGGCCTCCGTGCTCTAAAAATAGAAGGCAGGAACGGATTTTTGGTGCCATTGATCCTTCGCTGAATTCGCCGGCATCAAGATACTTTTTCGCATCTGCATAATTCAGGAATTCAAGCGTTTCCTGGTCGGCCTTTTTATAATTCTTATAAATAAAGGGCACATCGGTTAAAATATAAAATTCTTCGGCGCCAATCCTGCCAGCCAATAGACTGGATGCCAGATCTTTATCGATAACAGCTTCAGCAGCCCTCACTTTTCCTGCTTCGTCAAAATACACGGGAATGCCGCCACCTCCCACGGCTATTGTGATAACTCCCTGCCGGGCCAGTGCTTTAATAACGTTCTCATTGATGATCTGAACCGGCAAAGGAGAGGGAACCACCCTTCTCCAACCGCCGGCTGCTTTTATCTCCTCTTTAAAGGTCCATCCTTTGCTAACGGTTAACCGGCTTGCCTGATCGTAAGAATATACTTTGCCAATCCGTTTGGTCGGGTTTTGAAAGGCCGGATCATTTTCGGATACGACGACCGCTGTTACTAAGGTAACTATCTCTTTATCAATATTATGCTTAGTCAGGACATTTCGCATCATGCGCTCAATCATATAGCCGATACCTCCCTGACTATCAGCGACACATATATCAATAGGCATCTGCGGAATCTGGTAGGTTTGTTCCCCTGCATCATTGCGCATAAGAATGTTCCCAACCTGAGGTCCGTTCCCGTGCGTAATAACGAGATCATATCCCTGGTTGATCAAAAAAATCAGATTTTCAAGAGTATCGGTTGTATTCTGTTCCTGTTCCTCAATGGTTCCAGCCTGATTCTCCCGCAAAAGTGCATTTCCCCCTAAAGCAACGACAGCCAGCTTATTCATAATCGGTGCCAAAATTAGATTTCGAAATTAAACATATTTTCTAAGGTATTCTCCCGAAAACAGGCTAATCGACCGCAGGTCCAGTTAGCATTGGTAATAATACCGATCTGGATATTCTCATAATTTTTCTATTTTTGTCGGGCAGGCAGCTAGTATTCATGCACCATTGAAGGGAATCTAATATACATGGCTTCATCAGTAATCCCAAGGAAAAAGAAAAAACAGGCAGACGAAAAGAAAAGGAAGCCTATCCACGGTAGAATCAAGATAGTTCTCGGGCTGTTTTTCCTTTTCCTGG
Organism: Bacteroidia bacterium; assembly: GCA_026391235.1. The sequence goes on from JAPLDV010000903.1 coordinate 4,031, forward strand.
CACTTTTCGCCGGGATATCATTTATTTCGTACCTATTCAGTTGGAAAGCCGATCAAAGTTTTCTGGATACCGAAATATCCTCCAACCTCGTTAACCCGGATATACGGGTCGATAATCTGGCTGGAAAAGCAGGCGCTGTGATCAGTAACCTCTTTATATATAAATGGTTCGGCATTTCCTCCCTGATCCTGGTGGGATTGTTTATGTTATACGGTATTGCGTTGCTCGGGTCACGGGCTTTACCAATTGGCCGGTCAACCAAATACGGCCTGATCGGTATGATATGGCTCTCGGTAATGCTTGGCTACGCCCTTCCCCGGGAAGCATTTCAGTTCGGTGGCGGTCATGGCATTTCTATCGCAGAATGGCTGGGGGCGCTCATGGGTTCGGCCGGAACTCTGGCGATTATTATCGTTACAGGACTGGCATTCCTGGTATTATTATTCAGATTGACGCCGGATCATTTGAAGAGGGCAGAAGTCACCAGGTTTTTTGTTCCGGTCCCTGAAACAGATGCAACGTCTGACGATGAATTTATTATATCTGACAAAAGTCAGGAAGAAGCTCTGATACAGGATATTCAGGATAAAAACTTCTCGAAACAAATCGATAATCTCGATAGGATTCTGGTTGATTTCAACCCCGATCGAGCCATTCCTGATCCGCAAATGACTGTTACGGATTCCTCGGCAGCAACTGAAGATAAACTGGATAAGCCTGCACCGATGGGTGATTATGATCCCACCCTGGAACTATCCGGATATCAGTTTCCCGGATACGACCTGCTCCGTGATCATTCAATCGGGCACCCAAAGGTCTCCGATGAGGAGTTAATCAGCAATAAAAACAAAATTGTAGAAACCCTGGCCAATTATAAAATCAAGATAGATAAGATCAAAGCTACCATTGGTCCGACAATTACCTTATATGATCAGCAATGAAACGTTTGCCTTCGACCTCGCTAAAATGCCGCATCTTCTTGTAGCAGGGGCAACAGGACAGGGAAAATCGGTGGGTATCAATGCCATTATTACTTCATTGCTTTATAGGAAGCATCCGTCACAGCTTAAATTTGTAATGATCGACCCTAAGAAAGTTGAACTCACCCTCTATTCAAAACTTGAAAAGCACTACCTGGCTAAACTTCCGGATTTTGACGAACCGATTATTACCGATACAAAACACGTTATCCTTGTTTTGCAGTCCATTAGTGCTGAGATGGATAACAGATACAATTTGCTGAAGAAAGCTGAGGTCAGGAATGTTAAGGAATACAATGATAAGTTCATTAAGCGGCGGTTGAATCCTGAAAAAGGGCACGCTTACATGCCATATATCGTGCTGATAATCGATGAGTTTGCCGATCTTATCATGACAGCCGGTAAGGAGATTGAGATTCCTCTCACACGCATTGCACAGCTGGCCAGGGCCGTGGGCATTCACATAATCATTGCCACCCAACGGCCATCCATCAACATCATTACCGGTACCATCAAGGCTAATTTCCCGGCGCGTATTGCTTTTCGGGTTCCTTCGATGATTGACTCACGCACCATTCTCGACAGTCCGGGAGCCAACCATCTGGTGGGCCGGGGCGATATGCTGGTATCCATGGGTGCCGACCTGATCAGGGTACAGTGCGCATATATCGAAACCGATGAAGTTGAACACCTTACTACTTTTATCGGCAAACAAAAAGGATACCCGATGGCCTGGCCGCTACCGGAACCAAAAACCGACACCCAGGATGAATCCGGAGAGGTCAGTATGGATAAACTCGATGAACTCTTTGAAGAGGCAGCACGACTAGTCGTAACCACACAACAGGGTTCCACCTCATCCATCCAACGAAAATTTTCGATAGGCTATAACCGCGCAGGACGAATCATGGACCAACTTGAAGCTGCAGGAGTGGTTGGACCAGTGGATGGCAGTAAACCCCGGCAAGTGTATTATCACGATCTGTACACTCTGGAGAAATTTTTAAATCAACGTATGTAAATTGCTAATAATGAGTAGATTAATTTTTATTCTTTTCTCGGTCACTATCTTACCGGTAAATTTATACTGTCAAAATCAGGCAGATACAAAAGCCCTGATGGACGGCGTTTCAAAAAAATTGCAATCTTATACCACAGTTAAGGCAGATTTCACCTTTACATTGTCGAATCCTGAAGAAAAAATCAATGATACACATGAAGGTTCGCTGTTCCTGAGTGGATCGAAATACCGGCTAAGTATAATGGGGGTACTGGCTATTTGCAATGGTGAAACTTTATGGACCGTTAATGAAGAGTTGAAAGAGGCAAACATTATTGATCCCGATGAAAACGAAATGTTTAATCCTAAGAGCATCTTCACCCTGTATGAAAAAAATTTCAAATATGATCCGGTTGAGACTGCCGGAGATAAGGTAACAATTGACCTTTTGCCCACGGATACGGAAGAATCCTATTTAAAGATCAGAATGGATATTTTAAAGTCAAAGAATCAGATTGACAAGGTTATATATTATTCAAAAGATGGCAATCAATATATCATCAATATAAAAGCTTTCTCATCCAATATTCCTGCTGACGACAAGATGTTTATATTTGATGAAAAGCTATTCCCCGGAGTTAAAGTGTTTGATATGAGGTGAAATAATTAAATCCCCAGAACCATGGTTCCTGCCCTGCTGATTCTATTCTACCTTCTGGCTTCGGCACTGGTTGTTTTTCTCTGTAACCGGTTTAAATGGATGAATAATGTAGGCGCAATTCTTTGGGCTTATGGTATCGGTCTTGTTATCGGGAGCCTCCATCTCCTTCCCGAAGGATCAATTAAGATTCAGTCATCGATATCAGATATCGCTGTACCACTGGCCATTCCGTTATTACTTTTCTCCCTGGATTTCAAAAGATGGGTTAAACTCGCCAGGATTACTTTTCTTTCCATGCTTACTGCATTTGCAGGTGTGGTCATTGCCATAAGCATAGGATTCTTCATTTTCAGGCATAGTGTTCCTGATGCTAATAAGGTTGCAGGTATGCTGAGCGGAGTGTACACGGGAGGCACGCCAAATATGTTTGCCCTGAAAACTGCGCTGTCGTTAACCATCACTACACTCGGATTGGGAGCCTCATTTATTCCGAAGATCAACCGTATTAAAAAATCCTTTCAGCTGGGTATGTATCTGATCGTTGTCTTCAGCATGGCAATTGCTTCAATGGCCGATATCAGGATGCTGTTCAACATGACCAATGGATTGTTCTTCTTCGTTTTGATAGCCGTCTTTGGCAGTTTAATTATTCAGGTCTTTATCAGCAGCCTGTTAAAAATTGATGCAGATACCACTATAATTACCAGTACGGCCTTTGTATTCTCTCCACCTTTTGTACCGGTTGTTGCCGGGGCGCTAAAAAATAAGGAAGTAATCATCTCTGGTATTACAGTTGGATTAATTGGCTACGCCATAGGTAATTATCTCGGTGTAACCTTATCATATATTCTCGGCTTAATGATGTAAAAAAATATGAAATCAATTAAGTATTTAATCATTCTGGCAACTCTCCTGGTTCTGTTTCCACCAGTTGCCCGGGCCGCCGGTACCGTGGATGATTACCGGTTTTTCAGCAAAGCCTTAAACCGGGAAATGACCTGCCGGATCTACCTTCCTGGGGATTACAGGCCTTTAGATCCCGATAAGCGATTCCCGGTGATCTATTTCCTCCATGGGGCGACACTTGGCTTTGATACCTATGACCCTCTTTTTACCATTCTGGAGAACCTTATCTTTTTCAGAATTATTAAACCCGTAATCCTGGTAATGCCCGACGGCCTGGCCCCACCCTATGATGGCAGCTTTTATACCAATTCAGCTCTGTACGGCAATTATGAAGATTACATCAGCCATGATCTTATAGCATTTGTCGACAGCGCTTTTCACACCAAAAACGAACGAGGTAAAAGAGCCATCCTGGGAGTTTCAATGGGCGGTTATGGTGCGCTTAAGGTGGCCTTTAAGCATCAGGATCAGTTTATCGGAGTCGTTGGACATTCAGGACCGGTTAATACCAGCTTGATGGATAGGTTTATTCCGGAGCTGATAACGGAAGATGGCGGAACAGCACCGTTTCATTGGTCACCCGGATCGGGAAAATCATTGACCAATCTGACATTTACCATGGCCGGGGCTTTTTCACCAAATCTCAGCAAGCCCTATCAGGTTGACTTCCCCCTGGATTCACTCGCCAAACCCATACCAGAAGTTTGGGAGCGATGGAAAGCCGAAAATATTTGTGAAATCGCAAAGGCCTACCACCCAGGCACCAACCTGGGGATAAAATTTGATTGTGGGAATCTGGATGAGTACGATCTCTATTATCAAAACCGATCTCTGGCCGATACCCTGACAAAATATAATATCCCTTTCAAATACGACGAGTATATTGGCACACACACATCCGGCCTGCCAGTCCGCGCAGGTCTGTCATTGACTTATCTTGATTTACTGTTTGAGACAGGCACCACCGGCAGTCCCTTGGCGCAAACCGGATCAAACTGGGAAATATTTCCCAATCCAGCCTCAAACAACCTGACTATCTGCAATAACAACTACGGACCCTATTTGGAAAAGCAGGTTTTTCAGCTTGCCGATGCAATGGGCCGGGTTGTTGAAAATCAAATTCTAATCGATGGGATTAACAGGATAAACATCACCAACCTCCCCGCAGGGCTCTATTTCTTTAAAATTCAATGCGGCGATATCCTACAAACCGGTACTACCATTATCGTTCATTAGCAAATAATCAACCGTAAAAGACCTAATCCGTCACCATAGTAACTCTCTGGTAATGTGGAAAAAAGCTCAGTCAATTATATATGCAGAGCCTGGAAAAACTCAAAGCAATTAGGTCAGCAATGGCCGAGAGGGAGATCGATTGTTATGTCATACCTTCTTCCGATCCGCATCAGAATGAGTATATTCCTGCATGCTGGCAATTTCGTTCCTGGCTTTCCGGATTTACCGGATCGGCAGGAACCATAGTGATCACGGCGGATACTGCAGGTTTATGGACCGATTCACGCTATTTTATCCAGGCTGAAAAACAACTTGCCGGGAGCGGTATTGAATTATTCAAGCTCAAAATCCCCCATTCCCCGGAACATATTCCCTGGCTGGCTTTAACACTTCCTGAAAATTCAAGAGTTGGTATCGACGATCGCTTCTTTTCCTGCGGAATGGTTCAGTATATCCGCGATGTTCTGGATGGGGCAGGTCACCATCTATCGACAGGTTTAGATTTACTGAGTCAGATCTGGATTGATCAGCCACCTGTTCCGGCAAACCCTGTATT
>JAPLDV010000874.1 GCA_026391235.1 Bacteroidia bacterium
TCGAACTATTGTTGAGCAGCAAAAAGATTTTCATTTCGGGGTATCTTCTTCTGATTCGCTCAGCCAGCCGCAGCGGACTTCTCGTATCTACACCCACCATCAGTACGACAAAATCGAACGACTTTTCCTTCAGCATCTCCAGTGCATCGTCGGCAGAAGTTGCTCCGGTAACCCTTGGCAGCGAAGAGAGACTCAGGTGGTAAACTTCACCCATCGCCTGCTCAAAAAAACGGTCCTCATTTTCAAGAATAAAAGTGTCGTACAAAGTTGCAACCAACAGAATTTCAGATACCTTAAATTTCATCAGATCATGGAAGATATTCTTGTCGGCAGTCAGTTTGCTGAGGAATTGCTGAAGCAGCAGCCGGCTATCCTTCATCGATTCCGTATAAACTATCTTCTTGTATTTATAATCCTCCCTTTCCCGCGGGGGTTTAACAGCAATCGCCTTTCCCAGCAACCCGTTCAGATATCCGGTGATCAACCCGGCAATATTGTTAATCAGATTTCGCTCTTCGTTCAGAAAGGGGCCTTCATCAGCTTCCGGCAATTGCTGAGTATAGAATATCTGTAATAATCCACCTTTGCCATCTGATGAAAAAAACTCCTGCTGCTGGAGCCATTCCGTCTGCTTAAACCGAAGACTTTGATACTCCTGACCGTCATACAGGATTCGTGCACAGGTTTTCTGCGGGTATTGCCATCCTCGTGGCATAATAAGCGCAATCTGCCTCAGGGTTTCAGGCAGCGGTTTCCCCTCCGAAATAATAGTAGTGGTGCGGTTAATCGTCATGAGCTCCTTCACACGCTCGGTATGCTCAGCGAGCAGCCGCTGCAGGTCGGGGCGTTTGGTGCGGTTCTGTTCCATGTTATTGAAATGATGGCTTTGAGACAGTTCTTTTGCCTTTTTCGATAGTTATTTCATCAAAAGCATATTTCATTCCACCGTAACCGTAAGGAAATCCTCCGTTGATGCAGGAGTCGGCACTGCAGGTGCAGGTAATGGCTACCCGGTAATAATAAGAGCCCTCCGGCAAATTGATCTGATAGATCTGCTTTGCATCGGAAACATTTGTCCGGTAGAAGAATTCTTCCTTCGACATTTCATACATCGAGTAACAGACAGCCAGGTCAACACGTCGGATTCCTTTCTGTATATCCCGATAAATGGGTATCTCGAAATCCACTTCAAGCGTTCCGCAATTTTCCGGTATCTCCACATCATCAGTGCCGTCATCAATGATGGGTTTACCACAAAAGCTCCCAGCAATCACAACCATCACAACAATCACAACCTTCACAACAAATCCAACGGATTGAACCCTACTTAAAATCTTCATGGCTTCTTAAGAAATTAAGGTTCCTGGTCAACTCATGCAAGGCAATGGTATCGATGGTTTGCTCGGCTAAAGGAACGCCGGGAATCCGGATACTGGAGATCGATGAAAAAAGGCCCCTGGCGTTGTCGAGATTGGTGAAATCAACAACCTGACCCACTGCTCCTTTCGGATTCAGACCGGAGTTCACAAACAAAGCCAATTCCGGGCCTCCAAAGTAAAATGTAAAATCCAGGTCGGCCATCTTCCGCCTGACATCCGCCTGTACCGGGATCTGATCCCGGAGTGTCATGAGGAATTGACGGCCATTGATATTTTGACTATTGATTACGTCATTCCGCGATTCCAATACAGGTCGAAGAGTCATCCTGATCGATTTTGCAACGATCTGGTCTATTTCCTCCTCGAGGTAATTCACATCCACTATTCCCTGAAAATACTGGCTCTCCCCGAAAGAATACCATCTGAGCTCATACGGCTGCGTGGGAGCAATTACCATTTTCCGGCCCGGAACTATTGCCGGATCAACCAACTGAATTCTGGTAAGTGTCGTGATTATTCCGGAAACCATCTTTTTGATTTCCGGATAATACACATATAGCTGATATACTGTACTATAGCTAGGCATTAACTTTGAAGTAAACAGATCGGTGCGGGCAAAAACAGAATCATTTGCCGGCCGTATCTGCTCAATCCATTTGAAATGGGTAGTAACATGTGCTCCTGAAATATCAATGGTTTCGATATAGATACGGTTCAGAGTATCTGCCAGGTATTGGTCATATTCGTTGTCCCACTCAGACCGGCTCCGCTTATCCTGAAAGACACGCGACACCCTTACCGATTGTACTGTATCCTCCGGATTGAGCAGGCAGTAAACCACTGGTATGAACTCCGTTGGCGCAAAGACCTGAACATTTTCCTCGCACGAGCTTGTTATCAGTGCAAGAAACATTAACCCGGTAAATATATTCCTTATCCTCATCGCCATAATTGTTCCCCTCCTTCCGGGAGGAGCTGTGGGTCCTCCCGCCCGTGGGTCCTCCCGATAAACGTATGTAATCTTACAATTTTATTCATTTTTTATACACCTCACCGACAAAAAACTTGCATTATCCTGAAAACCCTTCGATATCTCATCAATACCCTTGATCAGGGTCAAGGTCCAATGACTCATAGCCCCTTGTCCGTTCAGAGGAGTGGATGACCAGAAATAGGTTATCGAACCAAAACCCCTAAATTCAAATTCATACCAGGTAAAAACCCCATTACTTTTCAGAACCTTTTCACCCAGACCAACATACAACGCATTGAAATCCGTCGATCCTCCGGGTAAAAGTTCTCTGGCTGCCGAATATCCGCCGATTGAAGTAATCAGGGTTTCAAATTCTTTTCTAGTCGGCAGGTGCCATCCGTTGGGACAAATTCCCTGGGCCCTCTCCCGCATATTCATACTTGCCGCTGAATAGGCAGTATAGAGGCGACCCCATTTGTAACAATAATAACCGACATTTTTCCACCATGGCATGTTCCCATCGTCATAGCACGTCGACCGCAGGGTATCAATTTTATCGGAAGTCATATAAGGCTCAAAATACATATTCCGCGCCATCCACCATTGGTTCCCGATTTTTACAGTCGGATAGTATTCTTCCGTATCGAACCGTCGGTCAATAATCAGTCCGGTTTCATTGGTTCCGGGCGTTACCTGAACATAGGCAGACGTAGTATCCGTTAGTCCCTGGGTATCCATTGCTTCCAGCACAATCTTGTAAGTACCCGGTGAATCGAACCGGTGGTACAGGATCTTATCGGTGCTGAATTCGGTATCCCACCGGCTGTCTCCCTCAAAATCCCACCTTACTTTAAGGGTTGACGGCAGATCCTCGGCATCGTTGGTGATCCAGGCATTGAGGAGAAACTGCGTGGTCAGGTTTCCCAACGGCGTACTCACATGAAACCGCGGCGTTGGCGGGCGGTTAAGGTGGAAGATCATCACTGGGCGTGCAATCTCGTTTTCCAGGCCCAGTGCATCCACTATTCTCAGTGACACGAGGTACTCGTATTCCATCTTGAAAGCCCTGGAGATAACCGGTTCATAAAATGGACCCTGCCAGACTGAAGTTTTCAATGGTTCGCCGGTTTCAAACTTCCAGTAATATATCAGTTGCTGAGCTGGATCATCGAGGTTCATCGAAAGGCTGGCATCGAAAACCACCGTGTCGTTTTGCAGCGGATGAACCGGTGTCCAGTTGAAATGGGCCAACAAACGCGGATTAGTCCTGGTGACTTCGAGCTTAGTCTGATATTGGTGTAAGAGCCCGGAAGGATCCTTTACCTCCATCAAAGGCTGATAGGAACCCGTTTCGTAATAGGTATGTTTTACTACGTATGGGGGATTGAAGCCGGTATCCCAACGGCCATCACCCTCCCAGTCCCAGCGGAACTGCAGCAGATTCAGTGAATCTTCGTCGTCTTTCGTTACGGTTGCATCGAAAGTATACTCAGTCAGCCGGTTACCGGTTTCAGGAGTTATTTTAAAAAGGGCTCTTGGTGCGGAATATCCCTGTCCGATCGTAACCGGCAATCGGCAGGTATCGGTAAGACCTGATGAATTAAGGGCCTCCATCGCTACCGGATAAACTCCTTTTGAATAAAACCGGTGTTTAAAAACCGGATCGCCTGAGAATTCCGTGTCCCACAGCCCATCATTGTTCCAGTCCCAGCGGAAATACAGTTTGTCCTGCTTGTTTCCCGACTGCGACTGCGTACAATCAAAAACAATTGTAGTTGTGGTTAGCCCTGTGGCGGGGGTTGCTGCAACCATAGGTACCGGAGGATTCCCGCCTTCTTTGGCTGACCGGTCGCAGGAAAGCAACGCTGCAAAGGCCAAGGCACAAGTTGACAAATTTGCAAAAATTGTCAGCTTTAAAAAGGTACCAGATGATCCCATCTAACAAATTTACAAAAAAAAAATGGAGACCATCACCTCCATTTCTCATCAACAATTTATTCTGTCATCCTCGCGAAGGCGGGGACCTTTTCACGCTAACGAGGATCCTCCCGGGAACTTTCCCCAAAGCACTACTCTACTTCACTTCCCACGTTGACCCTGAATACAGCAGGTCCTGCATGGTATGAATCTTACTCCTTTCGCGGATCTCTTCAATCTGGTCCTCCATCTTCACATCATAAGATTTCGGGGCTTCGCAGGCGCGGATAACACCCAGTGCCACGGGGTATTTCGGATAGTCCATGTTGGCCAGGAGCAGATGAATACCGGCAAATTCGGTATGCGCATCATGAACAAGAAGATCATTTACGGACATTCCATTTTCGCCCAGCTGAACAACCTGTATTTGGTTGTCCTTCATCATCAGGCCTTTATCCTGATTCTTCCCAAAGATCATAGTTTCACCATGTTTCAGCATGATGATGCGATCGTCGCGGTTATCGCGGTCGGTGATGTCACCGAAGGTCATATCATTATAAATGACACAGTTCTGCAGCACTTCAGTGATCGATGTTCCT
>JAPLDV010000773.1 GCA_026391235.1 Bacteroidia bacterium
AAAACCGTGAGATAATTCCCTATGAGAAGATAAGTCCCTATATGATTGATGCTATCATAGCCATTGAAGATCAGCGATATAACCGGCATTCAGGCATTGATTTCATAGGATTGCTCCGGGTGGTGGTGAAAAGTGTAATTTTACGCCAGGATACCGGTGGAGGAAGTACAATAACCCAACAGCTGGCGAAAAACCTTTTCCCCAGGGAAGATTCACTCAGTACGATCGGTTTTGCGGTGCGCAAATTCCGCGAATGGGTTATTGCTGTAAAACTGGAGAAAACATTTACCAAAGAGGAAATCCTTGCCCTTTATCTTAATAAGCTAAGTTTCGTTAATAATGCCGAAGGAATTCAAACGGCATCGTGGGTCTATTTCAATAAAGATGCCAGCCAGCTCGAGATCCATGAAGCCGCCATGCTCGCAGGAATGGCCAAAAATCCGTCGCTGTATAATCCCCTTCGGTTTGGATTGAAGAATACACTGCCACGCCGGAATACTGTTCTCGACAAAATGAAAGCCCGCGGCTTTGCCGATGCGGTTACCATCGAGAGAGCAAAGGCCATGGATCTGGGACTGAATTATCACCGGGTTGATCATAAAGTTGGCCGGGCCACCTATTTCAGGGAATATCTCCGGGGGGTACTCACTGAAGATCGCCCAAGAAGCTCAGCCGGTGCAGCTGCCTGGGACGCGAATCCTCTCCGGGGATTCTGTCACAAACACCTTAAGCAGGACGGAACTTCCTATAATTTGTACCGCGATGGTCTCAAGATCTATACCACCATTGATTCACGCATGCAGCAATATGCTGAAGAGGCTGTGGTTGAGCACCTTAAAAAAGATTTGCAACCCACTTTTGATAGGGAATTAAGGCGTTTAAGGCGTACCCCTTTTTCCAACACTGCATCTGACGAGGAAATCAGCAGATCCATGAACTCAGCCATGGGCTGGAGCGAACGATACCGGATCCTGAAAAAAAACCCGGGATTATCTGATGAAGACATCAAAAAACTGTTTAATACTCCCGCACCTATGTCGGTATTCAGCTGGAAAGGTGTGATAGATACGGTTCTGACGCCGATGGATTCAATTAAATATTACAAGCGCTACCTGCGGTCGGCCTTTATGGCCATTACACCGCAAACCGGATATGTAAAGGCTTATGTTGGCGGAGCGGATTACCGGTATTTCCAGTATGATCAGATTATGCAAGGTAAACGGCAGGTGGGGTCGGTGTTTAAGCCGTTTGTTTATACGGTGGCAATGGAAAACGGGCTCTCACCCTGTTATGAAGTTCCAAACGTTTCGGTAAGTTTCGTGGGTAACTTTAACAGTGTTGAAGGTAGTACTTATGAACCTCAGTTTTCGGATGCCAAAGAGCTGGATGGGAAAATGGTGACCCTAAGGACCGGATTATCCAAATCACTTAACCAGATATCTGCCTGGGTGATGAAGCAATACAATCCGGAGGCAGTTATCGAGGTTGCCAGGAAGGTAGGGATAAAATCACCCATTGAGCCGGTAATACCGATATGCGTTGGAGCTGTCGAGCTTCCGGTGTATGAGGTTGCAGGAGCTTTTTCCGCATTTGCAAACCAGGGAATCTGGGTGGAACCGATCATGGTGACCCGCATCGAGGATAAAAACGGCAACCTGCTGGCTGCGTTCAGTACGCATGAAGAGGTTGCCATGAGTAAGGAAACAGCTTACAAGATGCTTTACATGCTTGAAGGGGTAACCAGTACCGAAGGAACAGCGCGGCGCCTGCGCAACAAATATGAATTTACCAACCCGATAGCCGGTAAAACAGGAACGACCAATAGTTATGCCGACGGATGGTTTGTTGGCATGGTTCCTAACCTGATCGGTGCTGCCTGGACCGGTGCTGAGGATAACATGGTTCATTTTTCTAATCATGATAACGGTCAGGGTGCGAACATGGCATTACCGATATGGGCTCTTTTTATGAAGAAAGTTTACGCTGACAGCACCCTCAGTGTTTCACAGGAACCCTTTGAGCGTCCGCTACTTATGTCGGATCCCCTGAATTGTGACGGATTGCAGGGACAAGGGGCTAAACCAGGAAAGAGAAAAAAGTCGGATTTCGATGAGCTCTAAGAAAAGAGCTCTTTCAATAAATCACCCAGGTGCCTGACCGGCACTACATCAATCTGGAATCTTTTCAGATCGATTCCTTTTTTATTAAAGGCCGGAATAAAAATCCGTTTAAATCCGAGCCGGCTGGCTTCGGCCAGGCGGTTTTCGATGCGGTTAACCGGGCGTGCTTCGCCCGAAAGGCCAATCTCTCCGGTAAAACAGTATTGCTGATCAAGCGGCAGATTTTTATCTGAGGAAAGAATTGCAGCAATAACGGCCATATCGGTTGCCGGATCAGTAATCCGCAATCCCCCGGCCATATTCAGGAAAACATCTTTGGCAGCGAGACGGAAACCGGCACGTTTTTCCAGAACTGCCAGCAGCATATTCAGGCGGCGCGGATCGAAACCGGTGGTCGACCGCTGTGGAGTGCCATATACCGAGGAGCTTACGAGTGCCTGTGTTTCCAGCAGGAGCGAACGCTGGCCTTCCATCGATACGGAAATGGCGTTACCGCTGAGGGAAAGATCCCTGTTGGACAGCAAAAGTTCAGATGGATTGGTCACTTCACGTAACCCTTTTGAATTCATTTCAAAAATACCGAGCTCATCGGTTGATCCGAACCGGTTTTTGCTGGCCCTGAGGATCCGGTATTGATGGTGCAGGTCGCCTTCAAACTGCAGAACAGTATCAACCATGTGTTCCAGTACTTTAGGCCCTGCCAGATTGCCCTCCTTATTAATATGGCCGATAAGGATGACCGGCGTCTGGCTCTCTTTGGCAAATTTCATCAGGTCGGTGGCGCACTCCCGGATCTGGCTGATAGTGCCCGCCGATCCGTCGACGCGCTCGGTTACCAGCGTCTGAATAGAGTCGACAATAAGCAGTTCGGGCTGAAATTCATCGAGTTGCTTCAACAGGCTTTCCAGAGAGGTTTCACTTAACAGATAAAATCCGTCGTGATCATCACCGATGCGTTCGGCCCGAAGTTTCAACTGCTGCAAACTCTCTTCGCCCGATACATACAATATCTTTTTATTTTTAAGGCGCAGGGCCATCTGCAAAACAAGGGTCGATTTTCCGATGCCGGGCTCTCCGCCGATTAAAACAAGTGATCCGGGAACTATCCCGTCGCCGGTTACCCTATCGAATTCCCCGATGCCGCTTTTAATCCGCTGAAAAGCCAGCCGGTCGATATCCGGAAGCCGCTTCGGGGTTGATTGAACGATTGATTTGGGCTTTCCAGGCCGAGCCGACTTAACTATCACCTCCTCGATATAGGTGTTCCATTCCCCGCAACTTGGGCAACGTCCGATCCATTTCGAAGAGTTGGCGCCGCAGTTCGTGCAGCTGAAGGTAGTTTTGGAGATCATAGGTATCGGGTATCAGGTATCAGGTATCAGGAACGCACACGTCACATGTCACTCGTCACTTCTTAAATCACTAACCGGTTAGTGGAGGTGTCGGGGAAAACGAGCCAGGGTTTGAAGGTTTTGGCTTCTTCAATGTCCATCATGGCATAGGAGATGATGATGACCACATCGCCGACCTGAGCCTTGCGGGCAGCGGCACCATTCAAACAAATATTACCAGAGCCCCTGATTCCTTTAATTACGTATGTTTCAAGACGTTCACCGTTATTGAGGTTTACGATCTGAACTTTTTCGTTTTCGATGAGATTGGCAGCATCCATCAGGTCTTCATCGATGGTAATACTACCGACGTATTGAAGGTTGGCTTCCGAGATGGTAGCCATGTGGATCTTTGATTTACAGACTTCTATAAACATTTTTTGCCTTTAATGCGGTGCAAAGATAAGTAAAAAAATCAGGTCAAGCTTAAACGACTTATTCCTTCGAGGCATGCCCGGGTATTGTGATAGGGGCATTTCCAGAAGCCTGCCAGCGAATCCTCCGGTAACCACCGGCCATCAGGATTGATCCTCCAGAACCATTCCCCTGTTGAGGGGTCCTTGAGTTCCGAAAGGATATATTTCCAAAGTTGCAAGGCAGCTTTCAGGAGGAGAGGATCTCTTTCGTTACCATAAGCGTTAAGCAGACCCACCATACCCTCGGCCTGCACCCACCAGTGCCGGTCGAAGTCGTCGTGGCCGGTTAAAGGGTCGGTCTCATACCGGGCGGATCCATCGGGGAGCAGGGCCTCATTGAGGAATACCCGGCCAGCATGGCGGATCCAATCGGTAATAATGACAGGTTTCTCGAACGCTGATAAAACCTCAATTGACTCCTGAAGGAGCCAGGTGGTTTCTATGTCATGGCCGAAAGATATCAGGTTACCCACAGGTTGCCAGTTCAGGTTGAAGAACAGGTTCAGGTGGCCATCAGACTTAAGAAAGTGAGCCTCAAACAGCCTGTGGAGCCGACCGATTGCATTTATGACGGGTTTTTCGGGGCTGATCCGGCAAAGTGAGGTATAGGCTTCGAGAACATGAAGATGAGTGTTCAGTGACAGGGGCTCATTCAGGTCTTTATTGCTCAGCCTCCAGTCTGTTAGGGGGCTCCATTCCTGTGAGAAGGCTTCGGTATATCCACCCGTGACCGGATCCAGCCCCCGCTGTTCCATCAGTTCAAACAGTTCCAACGCCTGGCTTAAAACCACGGCATCATGGGTGAGGAAATAGTATTCAACAAGAGCGTAAAGGACGAACGCCTGTGCATAAACCTGCTTGCGGGTTTGCCAGGGTTGCCCGTCGAAGGTGACCGACCAATAATATCCGCCGTGTTTCGAATCCCGAAAATAATCATTAATAAATTTAAATGCCCGATCGGCGAGCATGTGGCAGGCAGGGTTGTGATGCAAAGCCAGGGCTGAAAATGCCCACAATATCCTCGCATTGAGGACGATGCCTTTTGGCCCCTTCTCATCTACCTGGCGAATGGTATTCATGCCCGGCAAAAATCCTCCATACCGGTTGTCGATCATCGACTCCGACCAGAATTTCTGAATATCATTCAATTCCGCTCTCATCTCAGCGATCCAACGGTTTATCAGGGCCTTCTCCATTTCAGCGGCTATATAGGTTTCGATCGATCAGCTTAATGATGTTTTTCACCGAACCTGATGAAAAGCCGCTATCAGGGGGAGTGTTTTTCACATAATCCAGCATACGGCCCATCGTGGTTGTGGCCACGTGCATCCGGGTATCCGAAGAAGCGTAATAGATAAACAGTTTACCGTCGTCATCGTCAATCCAGCCGCTGGAGAAGAGGACGTTAGAAACATCGCCGATCCTTTCGGCCCCTTCAGGTGCCATAAAATAGCCGGCTGGCTGATAAATGACCCTGGATATATCGTCGGGTGCGGTCATGAAGACATACAGGGTATAACGCAATCCTGCGGCGGTATTCCTTACCCCGTGAGCCAGGTGAAGCCAGCCTTCGGCGGTGCGTATGGGCGCCGGGCCCAGTCCGTTTTTTAATTCGTAGATGGTATGATACCTGCGCGGCTGAATGAAACGCTCATCCCTAACCACCGGATTGGTGACATCCTTTACGAAACCCATACCGATTCCACCACCGGACCCCACCTCGATGAACCCCGATTGCGGCCGGGTGTAGAAGCAATACCGGCCATCAACAAATACCGGGTGGAGAACTACATTCCTCTGCTGGTGCGCTACGGTGATCAGATCGGGAATTCTTTCCCAATTATCCAGGTCCTTTGTTCTGACAATGGCTGCTGCAGCTACTGCCTGGCTCGTATCGCCGGGAGGTGCATCCGGATCTTTTCTCTCGGCACAGTAAATGCCGTAAATGTACCCGTCTTCATGTGCAACCAGCCGCATATCGTACACGTTCACTTCTTCCGGATAATTCGGCGGCAGTGTAATGGGCCGTGGCCTGAAACGGAAACCATCGATGCCGGTTTCGCTCTCTGCTATGGCAAAGTAGGATTTCCGGTCCCAGCCTTCCACCCTCACGGCCAGGCAATATTTGCCATGAAATTTCAGCGCTCCGGCATTGAAAACGGCATTAACGCCGATCCTTTCGAGAAGAAAAGGGTTTGTTGCCGGGTTCAGATCGAAGCGCCACTCAATCGGGACATGACCGGGTACCAAAACCGGATCACGGTAGCGCAGATAAATTCCATGGTCCTGCTGAACCGGAAGGTTTTTCTTTTGGAACAGTAGCTCCTGGTCATTCCGCAAAACGGTTAGCCTGAGGTTAAAATCGTTGTTAGTGCTCATATTCTCCGAGGTTATTCCACCACGTTTTTTTCAGAATGAATAAGGTAACTGCCATGATAATCAGCGTAATGATTAAGGGTAGTCCTTTTCTCAACACGAGATAAAGCGGGGCGGCAACAAGGGCAGTCTGTGCAATAGTTCCAATAAATACATTAAACATTTCGCGCTTGAAGTTCAGATTCGGATGGAATTCCGGGTGTTCAGCCTGGACCAGATTCTTCACTGGTTTCCAGAATCCCCAGGGTTTAACATGATAATAAAACGATTTCAGTGTTTCCTCTTCAACCGGCTTGGTAAGGAGTGTCCCCATGATGCATCCGAGAATTGAGATAACCAGAATCAGCGGGAAGTACCAGAGGCTCAGGGTGTCCTTAAAGATGTATGGGAAAATGAGAGCCGGCACTAATCCTGCCACCATACCCCAGAAAAAACCGTACCCGTTGAACCTCCACCAGTACCATTTCAGGATATTTGATGCCACATAACTGCCAAACAGTGCCGAGACGATCCATTGCAGGATCGAATTGACATCCAGTGCAAAAAATCCGATGATCACGCTGAGCGAAACCACCAGTAATCCGGTGAAATAGTTGGTGTTACGAATTCTTTTATTGGTTGCCCCGGGATTAATATATTTCAGATAAATGTCGTTGACCACATAAGCCTGGGCGGCATTGAGCGTACCGGCAAAGGTACCCATGAAAGCTGCCAGCAGGCCGGCCAAAAGCAGTCCGGTGAACCCTACCGGGGCAAACTCATTGATGGCCGACGGGAGAATCTGCTCGAAGTCGGTGCGGCCGGCAACCGTAAGATCAAGCCGGTTGAAATAGAGCAGCGCCAGCACGGCGATACCGCCAACCATCAGGTACCGGATGGGCATCAGAACCACCGAAACAAATCCGCTCATTTTGGCAGCTTCCTTCGGTGAGCGGGTTGAAAGAACCTTTTGCATGTCGTAATTGGGAGCCGGACCGGCCAGGCTGACCAGCAGGCCTTTAAACAGCATTACTGTAAAGAATATGCTGAAAAGCGAATACCCGTCGGATTTGATTTTCTCGTTCACCTCAGGGATGATTCTCGACCAATCGAGATTCAGGTGGCTGCTGAAAAAAGGGTTCATCCAGCCATCGGGAACATTCAGGGTGTTATGGCCAAGGGCAGTGAAAGCCATGACACCGATCACAATGGCCGAAACGGTCATGATTAGGTACTGCAGCACATCGGCCCATACAATGCCAGCCATTCCGCCCAGAACAGAATAAAAGACTGCGAACAGGGTGAATATCAATCCGTAAAAATGAGGAACATATCTCTCGGGAATGCTGAAAGGGAGGTATTGGCTGAGCCATTCGTAGGGGATAAATATCTCCACGAATTTCCCGAGCCCGATAAATCCGTAAGCCAGGAAACCCAGGCAGCTGATCAGGGCGAAGACAACGACAATGGAATGGGAAAGTTTTCCCGACGGGCCGTTTCCAAAGCGGGTGCTGATCCATTCAGCGCCGGTGCTTGCGTTTGACCGCCGGAGCCAGGCCGACAGGAATACCATCATGAATATCTGGTTAAAAACCGGCCAGAGCCATGGGATCCAGATCGATTTCATGCCATAAACAAACATGATGGCTACCAGCCACATTGTTCCGGAGATATCGAACATCCCGGAAGCGTTCGACAGTCCAAGCATGTACCAGGGCAGGCGGTTGCCTCCAAGCATGTAGTTTTTTTTGCTTTTTGCAGCCACCCGGGTGAGAAGAATCCCGATGAGAACCGTCAGGAGCAGGTAAACTCCGATGATCGAAATATCAATCGCGTTCAGGTTCATAAATAACAGATTAATGGTTCATTGCTGCCCATTCGCGGCCGAAAACAGTTTCGGGAGCATCAAAGAATTTTATAAAATCAGGTGAAGATGCGTGTCCCGGATACGGTGCGTAGTGATGCGAAGGCCGGTCGTTTCTCCAGAGCAGCACCCAGGCAATGCCTGATCCTTTAAGAGCAGGCAGGAGCCTGCCGGTCCACCATTGAGGATCCGGAATGGTTTCGTACCCTGTTTCAGTGAGTGCGTAAGGTTTATGGTGTTGTGCACCCACTTTCCTTAGCATGGCGAGGGAAGCCTTCAACGGAGCAGTATAGCCTTCAAGAGTGCCCGAGCGATCGTAAACATCAAGACCGATGACGTCCACCCACTCATCTCCAGGGTACCAGGTGAGATATTGCTGCTCATCCCGGACCCTGTCGGTGTTATACACAAATATCAGATTATCAAGTTGATGTTTATTCCGGAGCAGCCTCGCAGTCTCCTTCCAGAGCTCTTTGTATTCTCCCGGTGTGCAATTTCCGGCTCCCCACCAGAACCAACCACCCGACATTTCGTGATAAGGCCTGAAAAAGACCGGGATCAGGTTTCCCTTATCGTCTTTGAGGTTCTTAAGAAAGGCCGCGGCCTTATCAACCCAGGTCACATATTTATTGTACAGCTCGGCGCCCGGGAGGATTTTGGAAACTGCCCGGGTAGTATCCCAGGCATTCCCATCCGATACCGGATTATCGAGATGCCAGGAGATGGTGATCAGGCCGCCCCTTAAATGGGCCTCACGGATAAGCTTTTTCATTAGTTTGAAGTCAACGGAATCCAGGTTACATGGATGGTCGAGCTCAATATGACCGATATCAAAGCCGTACACCGCCGGATAATCGCCACAAACATCCCGGATATCACAATTTTGGGTGCTATCGGAATAATTCCATGTGACCCCGTAGGAAGTGGCATCCTGGTGGGCAATCAGGAAACGGTCACCCAGTTTGCTCAGCTTTTGCAAAACAACAGTGGATTCCCTGGAAAGAGGCTGTTTTTTATCCTGATTTTGGGTGTTGTTCTTAACGGAACAACCGGAGGATCCGAAAAGAATAATACTTAGGAAAATGGCTAATTTGTTCATTTTTAATAGTTAGTCTCTGCGGTTCTCTGCGAATTCTTTGCGTTCTCTGCGGTTAAATCTTTTCTACCGCAGAGGTCGCAAAGTTTTTTCGCAGAGAACCGCAGAGGAGAGTTGTGAAAATGCTGATGACCATCTATTGTGACTTATTGTGGCTATTGTGGTTAATAATTGTCTTAATCAGAACGCAATTTTAAAATTCTCAATCAACCCAATGGATTCCAGCCTGATGATGTAAATCCCTTCGGTAATCTGATTCAGGCCGACCGACGCATCACCAGTCTGGTTAGGGTAGAATCCACGGATCCTCCCGCACAGGTCGAATATCCGGATATTATATTCGCGGAACTGATCAACGGGAGTGACCATCAAACGCTGGCGAGTGAAATCAGCCACCACTTCGTATGATTCGGTCCCTTCCGGGATGCGGAATGTTGAGGTCGGACCCGAGCGATCGGGCATTTCATCGCGGGTGAGCACATATTGATGGTTCATGATTTTTTGCCAGAGGCTCAAGGGATTGACGGCAGGATTCCGGACGAAGTCTCCGTTCCAGGTCATGAACCACGACCAGCCAGATTCGTCAGCGACCAGGTTGTCAGGATCAGGCATAACGCCATTCTCGCTCAGGGTGATCATCTTTTTACCCCCGAAGGACTCACGTACCTTATCAAAGGTGAGGACCTGGGAACTGAAATCCCCGTTCTGGGAATAAATATCCACGCCCAGGATGTCGACATAATCATCACCGGGATACCAGTCGAGATTATCATCTTTGCCGTCTGTTGTCCAAACCCAGATCAGGTTATTTATTTCGTGTTTCACGGTAAGACGGTTAAAAATGAGTTTCCACAGGGCTTTGCAGGGTTCCGGTCCTTTGGCGCCCCACCAGAACCAGGCGCCCGATGCTTCGTGCAACGGACGGAAGAGAACCGGTATGTCGGCACTCTTCAGGGCTTTCAGCCAGACGGCAACCATATCGATATCGCTTACCATAGCCTTATATTCCGCTGAAAGGGTATCAGAAATGCGAGAGATATCGAAGGTTGTTTTTTCAGTATAAAACTCTTCGGTTTTCCGAAGGGGATCGCGCCAGTGCCAGCAGAGGGCCACCAGGCCATGATTGGCATACCAGCTGGTGGCTTCATTGATCAATACGTTTTTGTCGAACCAGGAATAGGTCCGGGTGTGGTTCATAAGGTCAAGCCCGAGGAGGGCCGGATATTTGCCGGCCGGTTCCGGAGTAGCCAGTGTACTTGAGATATTGAACGGGGTATCCGGGGTGGTATTGATAGCGATGCGGATATAATCGATCATGAACCAGCCCCAGCTTTTGGTGATCATGACGGTATTCTCGCCTTCCTTCAGGCGGACTTTTCCGAAAGCAGCCTCACGGAAGTTGCTTCCCTGGTTTTTAAACTGAACCTCAGCCCGGTTGCCGTTGATCGTTACAATATTGATCTTATCTCCATAAGGGGCGGCGTAACCGATATACAGGTCGTATGTATTTTTAGTGCTTAGATTGAAGAGGAATGTCAGCTTATCATCAGCAAATTCAAACTTGCTGACATAACCGGTGCCCGAATAGCCGGTGATGGTGGATTCCACTTTCAGGGAACCCGCCATCTGGGCGGTTTCCGCCTCATACTTTGTACCCTGGGCTCTGGCTGCTCCAACAATAATGATCAGCAGCAGGCACCCCGACAGAACCATTTTGCCTGTTCTCATAATGTAAAAATAGCAAGAAAAAGAGGGGTTACCAATACATTCGAATTGATAACCCCTGCATAACCTATGAAAAAAAACTACTGGTACTATTCTACCAGTTCGAAGCGCAAATTGTCAATGCAGATGTTTACCAGGGAGGCACCCGCATCGAAAGCCATTCCGAAATCAGAATCCATGGTGGAGAAATTGACCGGTTGATTGGATCCGCTGCAATAGTTATCGCGGAAATCGGTGATCGGAATGGTAATGGTTGTCCAGCCATCGGTTTTATAAGAGCCCGATCCGGCCCAGGGAGCCCAGCAATACCAGTAATCACCTTCCGTGCCTTTGAAGCGGAGGCGCAACTGACCGCCGGTCATCGCTTCAAGGATGTTGATATCGAATTTCACTACGTATTTGGCAACATCGGTACCGATCCGGTCGGCCGGGAAGTCGTTCTTTCCGTTTCTCCAGAAGAGGCCCGTCCAGCCGCTGCACTGTTTGTTTACGCGCCAGTAATTGGTGCCGTCCAATGAAAGGGCCGGATCGTTTTCGGCTGCGCCGGCATCTCCCCACCAGCTATTCAGGTTATCGAAATTAAAGAAGACCAGAGTAGGATCTTACTTCTCCCGGGAATATCACGTCGGTGAGAAGGTTCAGTTTCTCACCCATTACCGTGATCATCTGTCCTGGTTTCATGGTCAGTGGCATATCGGTGATAACCGGAACATTTGAGGCAAGAATAGTAATGGATTCAGCGGAGGTGATTTCAGTACCGTTTGTGGTAATAATCGTTATTGGTCCTGAAAGGGTTCCCGATGGTACCGTTACAATGATCTCCGTTTCACTCGGATTGGTTACAGGAACCTGGTTGCCGCCGGTGAACAAAACCTGAACCACGAGGTCAAGTTCGGTTCCGGTAATGGTCAGGTCGGCGGTGGCTTTCAGTTCCAGCG
>JAPLDV010000231.1 GCA_026391235.1 Bacteroidia bacterium
GGGAGGATACAGCGATTGGTATTTACCCAGCAGACACGAATTAGATAAGCTTGAACTAAATAAGATGGCGATAGGCGGCTTTGCTGATTCCTTCTATTGGAGTTCATCCGAGTTTAGTGCCAGCATGGCGGAGCGGGTGGACTTTGGCTACCACATACCACCTATTGCCCTGGCAACTAAGAATATTTCTTACCCTGTGCGGGCTATTCGGGCTTTTTAACAATCCTGACAAGAAATACTTTCAAAGTTCGGTCCCGCATCAGTCGGGGTCGAGAAAATGGCCAAACTGCCAGTCTGCAACCTCGACGACAGATGCGCCCTGCCGGAACTGAAAATCCAGCAGGGATATAATCCCTTTGAACAATACAGTCCATGACCTTCTTCAACCTGGGTAGGGCTGTCAGCCTTATAGGGCTGTCAGCTGTTTTTGTAAACCATTAGCATTTTGACTCTTATTAAATTCATGAAACTTTTCCAGCTTGATAATTGTTTATTATTAGCACATTTGAAGTCAATCAAAGAGTTGACAGGTCTTTCTATTAGAGCTGTCAGCTTTTAATTGCAATAAACTTATAATCTGATATTTAAGTATTTTTTCTTGCTATTATTCTTGAAATCCACTACATTCAGCAAGGATTTCAAGAGGCGGGAAGCTGCTTTCTGCCTTTTAAGGCTGACAGCTTTACTAAAGTCTGCCTTGCGGATGGATTGCTGATAATTATACTACTTCGAATAATATATGAAGTTTCTTCAGGATCTAAAACGCCGCGACCACAAACCCGCCTTCGGTGGACTCGAGATATTCAAATATATCGGGCCCGGTCTGCTCGTTACCGTCGGATTTATCGACCCTGGTAACTGGGCTTCAAACCTGGCCGCCGGAGCCAGCTACGGGTATGCATTATTATGGATGATAACCCTCTCAACCATCATGCTGATCATCCTTCAGCATAATGTCGCCCACCTGGGTATCGCAACCGGTCTCTGCCTATCCGAAGCCGCATCCACTTACCTGAAACCCCGATATTCAAAACTGATCCTCGGATCTGCCATGCTGGCTTCGATCTCCACATCCCTGGCTGAGATCCTCGGCGGAGCCATTGCTCTCAACATGCTTTTCCTTATCCCTATCAAGGCCGGGGCTATATTGGTGCTGGCTTTTGTCGTGATAATGCTCCTTACCAACTCATACCGGCTGATCGAAAAGTGGATCATCGCTTTTGTATCAATTATCGGACTCTCCTTTATCTATGAGCTTACCCTCGTGCAAATCGACTGGGGACAAGCCACCATGGCCTGGATTACACCATCATTCCCGAAAGGTTCCATGATCATCATTATGAGCGTGCTGGGTGCTGTGGTTATGCCGCATAACCTGTTTCTTCATTCCGAAGTGATCCAGAGCCGCCAGTGGAACCTTAAGGACGATAAAGTCATAAAGAAACAACTTGATTTCGAGCTGTTTGACACGCTATTTTCAATGATCGTTGGCTGGGCCATTAACAGCGCCATGATCCTGCTGGCCGCAGCAACCTTCTTTAAAACGAAAACTCCTGTCACCGAACTGCAACAGGCACACCAGATACTCGAACCGCTCCTCGGCGGGCAGGCAGCCATCATTTTTGCAGTGGCTTTGCTTTTTGCCGGCCTTGCTTCTACAATAACTTCAGGTATGGCAGCCGGATCCATCTTTGCAGGGATGTACAAAGAGCCTTATGATATCAAGGATAACCATTCCAAATTAGGCGTTATTATCTCGTTATTGATCGCCACCGGCATCATTTTTCTGATATCCAATTCCTTCAAAGGCCTCATTTTCTCGCAGATGCTTCTTAGCATTCAGCTGCCCATTACCATCTTTTTGCAAGTCTATTTAACCTCCTCCGAAAAGGTGATGGGAAAATATAAAAACACCCCGTTAACCAGATTCACCCTTTATTCGGTTGGTGCAATCGTAACCGCCTTAAACGTCGCACTCCTCTTAAGTTTATTATACGCGTAGGGACGCATATTTGCGTCCTATATTTGCGTCCTTGCCATCAATCATTCCTCTTCATCTATATGCAACGCGTGAAGAAACCGATGGGCTATCGGAGCAATCAGAACCGCAACAGTCGACAAAAATGCGATCCCGCTGAAAAGTGCATAAAATGAAGCAAATAATTTACCCGCATTGTCCGACATGGTTGAAACAGGCCCCATACCGGTAAGAATCATACAGGCATTATAAAACCCGTCGATCCAGCTTAAATGACCCAGAAATTTATAACCAACCGTTCCGATCCCGATTGAAATTGTCACAAGCAACAGGGAATACATAGCAAATCTTAAAACCCTCTTAATGAACTGATCGATCGGCAATAAAGCCTTACGGTGGTTCTCAA
>JAPLDV010000006.1 GCA_026391235.1 Bacteroidia bacterium
AACACGAAAATGCCGGGCTTCCGTTTCGGAGTATTAATGGCTTGAGAAATTACGTTCACGGGTAACAATTTGTAGGCGGCAAAGTTACTCAAAATGAAACCCAGTTCAAAATCAATGTTTCGTCCGGATTGGATGCCTGGATTTCTAATAGAAATCATACATTGCCTCAAATTCCAAACAATGAAACCAATACTGATCACCGCGTTTAGTTTGGCAGGTAGTTTATTCTCAATGGGTCAGGTTCCGCAGAATCCGCTGCTGCCTGCCACCTGGAACATCAAAAGCGAGGAACTGCTGGGATATGTTGTTGAACTGGCCGGGGATCAGTACCAGGGCCGCCTGACCGGCTCCGGGGGTTACCGGAAAGCTGCGGAGTGGATGGCCGGAAAGCTGGCGGAGTGGGGTGTTCAGCCAGGTTTCAGGGAGAAGGGCTGGTTCCAGGATTTCCCGCAGCCTTACGTAACCGTATTCCCGGGCTGTTCCCTCACCCTGCACCTGCCGGTGAATGGAACAGATTCCATAAACATCCCTTACCGCTATTTTGATGAATATATGCCGGGAAGCACTTCCGGATCGGGAACCGTCAGGGCCGAGGTTATTTTCGCCGGATACGGGATCTCGGCGCCTGAACTGGGATACGATGATTATTCAGGCATCAGCGTAAAAGGCAAAATTGTGCTCCTGCGGCCCGAGGCACCTCTTTCTCCTGCCTCCGGCGCCGAAAAGTTTACACCGTGGCAGCCTTATTCCACCCATCAGTATAAAATGCTCAACGCCATTAAACACGGAGCCGTCGGGATACTCTACCATTATGGGCCCCTGGCAAATACCAATAACGACTATCATCAGGAACTCCAGGTTACCATGGTTGGAAACCGGGTAGTGGAGGATCTATTTAAAGGAACGGGCAACGTTTATGGTGAACTGGTCAGTAAAATAAGTTCAGAGCTCAAGCCCCGGTCATTTGCCACCGGCAAAGTTGTTTCGATAAAAAATGTCACCGAATTTCACCCGGACGGAGTGGGAATGAATGTAATCGGATTGATTCCCGGATCCGATCCTCTTCTAAAGGACGAAGTGATCATCATCGGAGGGCACCTGGATCACTGCGGGATGGACTGGGAAATTTGTCCCGGTGCCAACGACAATGCGTCCGGAATAGCTGTAATCCTGGGTGTAGCCAAGGCTCTTGCAACTTCCGGAATGCATTTTAAAAGGTCAATTATGTTTGTTGGCATTGGTGCTGAGGAACAGGGACTGATCGGATCAAAAGCCTATGTGGCAAATCCGGTTTTTCCGGTTTCTAGAACTATCGGATTCATCAACCTGGATTGTGTGGGGATCGGGCCGAATCTTCATGCAGGCGGGGGGCAAAACTATCCTGACCTGTATAATGCTATAAATCAGGCTAATGCAAATTATGTTCACCGGAATCTGAGCACCTCATTCAGCACCAATCTGGGCAGGCCCCGCTCAGATGCTGCGATTTTTATGCAGGCGGGAATACCGACTGTTAGTTTTTCCTCTTCCGGGGGCTCAGGAGCTTATCATACCCCGGATGATAAACCGTCGACGATCTGGCCTGAAACCCTTGAAGATCTTGCAACCATTTTGACACTGGCTATCGCAGATCTTGCCCTGATATCAGGGAAATAGATATAAACCACGGAGACACAGAGAGCACTGAGAAACACGGAGGTATTATTAAAAAATCTCCGTGAGCCTCAGTGCTCTCTGTGTCTCCGTGGTTTATTTTACCGCCCACACCGGAAATTCCCCGGGATTGATTTTGAAGACTGCAGATCCGATAAAATAAACGACACCTGTAATAATCACTGCACCAATAAGGTTCAACCAGAAGCCCGTCCGGGCCATCTCCGAAATGGTAACCCGCCTG
>JAPLDV010000574.1 GCA_026391235.1 Bacteroidia bacterium
TCAACCCTGATCATCACCAGCCTGATGCCGGGAGTCAACGGATTTTCTCAATCAACTGACATTCCCGGCTGGCGGGGAGCGAACCGCGATGGTAAAATCACCGGATTCAAAGCCCCTGCAACCTGGCCGAAAGAATTAACCAAAGTATGGGAAGTCACTGTCGGACTGGGTGATGCATCACCGGTCCTCGTAAAAGGCAAATTCTATCTGCTGGTTGATCAGGACTCGACAGAGATATTGCTCTGTCTGGATGCGAAAAGCGGAAAACAGGTCTGGAAGACTGCCATCAACAAGGCTCCCAAGGTTACCGGCGGAGCAGCTTCGCATCCCGGACCGCGCAGCACGCCTTATGTTTCCGGCGGCAAGGTGTTTTCATTGGGTGCCGGTGGGGTCGTAGCTTGTCATGATGCAAAAAAAGGCAAGCTGATCTGGAAAAACGAGTCCTATACTACCGAGGTCCCGCAGTTCTTTACCAGTGCCTCACCTTTGCTTACCGATAAATTATGCATCCTGCCGTTGGGAGGCAAGGAGAATGGAGTGGTTGTGGCATTCGATATAAATTCGGGGCTGGATGTATGGAAAGTATCGGGAATACCTTGCACCTATTCATCACCCGTCTTCATGGCCATCGGTGAAACAATCATTGTCGATCAATCCGAAACTGCCCTTGTGGGTATTACGATGGATGGCCAGCTGATTGGGGAAATCCCCACTCCGGGCCAGCAGCGGTTCTATAATTCGTCGACCCCGGTTATCGACGGGCAGGATATTATTGTCGCCGGAGCCGGAACAGGAACAATAAAGTACCATGTGACAAATGAGGCAGGTTATAACTACAGCGAGGTGTGGACCAATCCCAAGCTGGGCGTTTCCTTCAATACCCCAGTGCTTAAAGACGGATTCCTGTATGCCAACGATTCCAAATCCGGATATCTGTACTGCCTGAACGCTGAAACCGGTGAAACGGCCTGGGCCGATACCGTCAAGCTAAATCGTTTTGCCTCGATGCTCGACCTTGGACCGGCCATGCTCTCCCTCGCCGGCAATGCTACCATGGTGATTTTTGAACCCAACGGAAGTGCTTTCAAACAGTTGGCAAAATACAAGGTTTCCGAAACCGAGATTTACGCACATCCATTAGCAGTTGATAATAAGATCTATGTAAAGGATAAAGAGAAGCTGACGTGCTGGGAGGTGAACTAGGAAGTGACGAGTGACGAGTGACGAGTGACAAGTGACATTGAAGACCCGCGCATTTTTTCTTATCGGCAATTATTGTCACCGGCCTGATGCCGGGATTGACGGGACTCGCTCAAAACAATGACTTCCCGGGCTGGCGGGGCACTAACCGCGATGGGAAAGTCACGGGATTCAAAGCTCCGGCCAACTGGCCAAAAGAACTCACCAAAGTGTGGGAAGTTACTGTAGGATTGGGTGATGCTTCACCCGTATTGTCAAACAACAAATTCTATCTTCTGGTAAAAGAAGGATCCAATGAATCCTTGATTTGTCTGGATGCTAAAGACGGTAAGCAAATATGGAAAACGGACATTAATCCGGCCCCTGAGATAACCGGTCCAGCCAGTTCCCATCCTGGTCCCCGAAGCACTCCCTGTATTTCCGACGGCAAAGTATTTAGCCTGGGTGCCAAAGGGGTTGTCGCATGCCATGATGCCAAATCGGGCAAGCTGATCTGGAAAAATGAGACTTATACCACAGAAGTACCCCAATTTTTTACCGGGTCCTCGCCCCTGGTTACTGATAAAATGGTCATCATTCCGCTGGGGGGCAAAACTCACGGGCTTGTTGTGGCCTTTGATATAAACAATGGCAAGGAGATCTGGAAACTCGAAGGTGCCCCCTGTACCTATTCATCCCCCCTGCTGATGACCATCGACAAGATAATCCTGGTCAATCAATCTGAAACGGATGTGCTTGGTATATCGATGGATGGCAAGCTGTTATGGAAAATCCCGACGCCGGGACAGCGAATGTTCTACAACGCTCCCACACCTGTAATCGACGGGCAGAATATCATTATTGCCGGTTCAGGGGCCGGGACCAAATCGGTTACCATGAAAAAAGAGGGAGATAATTATACCTCCACCGATGTCTGGGCCAACCCGAAGCTGGGCACTTCCTTTAACACTCCTGTGCTGAAGGATGGTTATTTATATGGAAATGATGGGCGTTTCGGATTTGTTTTCTGCCTGAGTGCCAAAACCGGCGAAACCGCCTGGGCCGATACCGTTAAACTGAACCGCTTCGCATCGACGCTGGATCTCGGAAAATCCATTCTATCCCTCACCGGCAATGCCACGATGGTCATTTTTGAGCCATCCGGCAAAGCCTATAAAGAATTGGCCAAATACAAAGTTTCGGAAACAGAGATTTATGCGCATCCGTTAGCTGCTGATAACAAGATCTATATAAAGGATAAAGAGAAACTGACGTGTTGGGAGGTGAAATAACAATCGTGAATCGTGACGCGTGACCACCCCATAAACCAACCCGGGAAATTTCGCGGTGATCCGCGTGGTGTCTAGATTTGACCCGACAAATCGATTTAAAAAAATCTAAATTTACGGGTATGAAAAAAACAGTAAAGATCATTGCAGGTTTCGGAACGGTACTGCTCATGTTAACAGGAGCCGGTTACGGGCAGGAAGCCGTTAAAACGGTTGAGGGATTTAAGATCGATCCGCCGAAGGCAACGAAAACAAAACCGGCTAAAGCAGGCAAGGCGGTAACCGTTACCGGATACCCGATAGCACCCGTGGCGGCAACTCCGACAAGTATGGCAACCGTTGAGGGATTCGCCCTGCCCGAGAAGGACCAGGTCTCGATACAGAGAAAGGCATCGCTCCGATTTTCAGGAGAGACCAAAGTATCCGAAGCCAAAATAAAAATGACCGGGGATTACAATTATCTTATGATAGCGCTCCATGGCGGTTTAATGTCAGGCAGCGTAACCGTGGAAATGATTGATCCCAAGGGTGAAATCAGGGGGAAGTTTAATCTCAAGACTGACGATCTGGTGGTAACCGGTGATAAAACGAGTATTCAGCAAATGGTTAACGGAGACATGCAGAAGGATTTCCGTATGCCCCTCAGCGGCGAATGGATCATCCGGGCTACCGGTGTAACTGCCGAAGGAGTCATTGATATTGTGATCAACCAGCAGTACCGGCCCGGGATGGGCACAACCGAACCCATTGATGTTGGCGTGCCATTGAATGAGAAAAAACAGTAATGGGTTACCCCCTGCTACGGAATTTCCTTTGCCTGTTGACGGCCCTGGGCCTGGCAGGCACCAGGCTGACCGCACAGCATGAGATCATCGGGCAGATCGGCCTCGACACCACCCGCTGGGCACCGGTTGCCTATCTTTCCCGGATCCCTGATTTCACGCAGCTCTATTCAATCTCCAACGAATCGATCCTGATGAAATCAGGGGTCGACGGGAATGGGTGGTTCAGCTTTGACTGCAGCAAACTCCTACCCGGAGATCACCTCTACAGGCTGCATTTTTCGAAAAAGGGGGATCCGGCTGCTTCTCTGATCATCGGAGGGCAGGATGAAAATCACCTGTTCCTGGTCGCCGATGTAGATTCTGACATTAAGATCCGGATAACCGGCGGTCGACGCCTGATGGCCGGGACAACGGTTGGCGGTTACGGTCCCAACCGGGCTGTACTGCAAATCAACCAGATCGCGGGATTGCTGGATACTTTGGATTATTACGGTCCGGCTGTTAACCGTGATTTTATCCGGCAGGCTGTATATGACAGGCTCCGGCAATATGCCGATACCTGCTCCAATCCCCTGATCTCGCTGTATGCGCTATATCACAGCCGGTACGAATCGGACTATCCTCAAAACGAAGCCTTTTACAAAAAATATCTCCGGAAGTGGAAGCATGAGGATTCTGAGTATTTCAGAGCATTCCGGGCTCAGCTGCCGGTTAAGGATCGCCCCGGCCTACTGGTGTTAATTCTGATCGGAATCGGGATCGTTTTAGCCGGGTCGGGAGTTTTCATCTATTTCCGGATCAGAAAAAAGAAAGGGAAAAATCCGTATCAGACCCTCACC
>JAPLDV010000305.1 GCA_026391235.1 Bacteroidia bacterium
CTTCTTGTTGTAGTAGGGTTATCTTTTTGTTTCTTCGGTTGTGTGCATAAGTCGACTGATACATATCAAAACAAAGGGATGTATTTTCCCAAACCCGGGAAAATTGCGATTATGAAATTTAACAATATCGAATTTCCTGCCTCTGGTCAGGAAGCTGCTAATTTGCTGTCTTTTGCTTTTATGCAGAAAGGATACAGTGTTATTGATGCAAGCAATGTTCTTACCCCATCCGAACAGGATAAAATATATACTGAAGTCTTAACACCTGAGGTTAAAGCAAAATTCAAGAATTACGGTGTCAACGCGATCGTATTGGGAACAATGCATGACTATTCGTGCACACACCTCGCTTCCCGCTTTTTAGCTTTATTCTCTATCGATTCTTACACGCAATACTGCCGAGTTATTATTTCAGTAAAGATGATCAAATTAGATTCGGGCGAAATATTATGGGGCGTGAGCAGGTCTGGTGAGGATGCTGGTGATAGTATAAATGCCGGAACGGTTCTGCGTTCAATGGTAAAGGAACTGGGAAATGAACTCCCCGTTGATGCGATTAAACAGCCAGACAAATAATGAATGAGCTTTGTATAACTGAATAAAACCAAAAATATTATCATTCCCGCGAAAACGCAAATCCAGTTATTTCAATAGGATCATAGTTTTCCACTTCCGTTCCTGTCTCGCAATTATAAAAAATGTCATTCCGGGTATAAAAGATGATTGCAACACATTATCTTCGCGTGAATGATAACAGAGAAAGGTCCTTTTTAAAAGTTTCAAGGAATGAAGGCCTTTGCAGCGGTTAGAATCACATAGTTTATTACGATAAACAATTCGGAAAAATGCATTCAACGATTAGAAGTTGTATTGCTCATAAATTTAAACATTTAGGAAAAGGGGATGCAAAAAATACGAAAAGAAAAGCGACGACAAGGCGGTTTTACTCTTATCGAAATTCTTATCGTCGTTATTATCATTGGACTCATTGCATCGCTCGTTGCCCCCAATTTGATTGGCCGTTATGAACGATCAAAAGAAGAAATCGGTAAAGCCCAAGTGGAAATGCTTTCTTCCGGTGTTCTGTCTTTTAAGCTGGATGTTGATCGATATCCGGTAAGCCTAGATGAGCTTTTGAAATCAACAGATCCTAAATGGCGCGGGCCTTATCTTTCCAAACAGTCCATTCCCAAGGATCCCTGGGGGCAGAACTATCAGTACAAGGTTCCCGGCGATCACGGCGCCTTTGATCTTTACTCTCTGGGACAAAACGGCAAGCTTGACGACCAATCTCCCAAAAACTGGTGATCATGTCTTTAGAAAAAATTTTACAGGATCGATTCGGGTTCAATGATGAAGAACTTCAGAGAGCATTGACTCTCCAGCGGGAACTGGGCGGACAAATCGGCCAGATCCTGATTCAGATAGGTTCTATTACGGAAACCCAACTCATCGAGGCGTTAGCGAGCCATTTGAGCATCCCTCTTTTTACAGGTGAATGGGAAGATGATGAAACATTAAAGGCCAGCCTGAGTGAAAAACTTTCTTACGATTTTTTACTTAAAAATAATTTTCTCCCGTTGAAAATCGACCAAGAGAATAAAAAACTCCATGGCATTGTGAATGATCCCTTTAATTACCCCATCTTCGATTATGTGATCAATAAAACCGGATATGCCGTGGCGATGCATCTGGCGACAGAACAAATGATCAGAGACTTTTCCAGGAGTTACTTTCAGGAGCAGGGAAAAGATTTTGTTTCTCTCACGGTTGAAGATGATACGGAAAAGCTCAAAGAAAT
>JAPLDV010000001.1 GCA_026391235.1 Bacteroidia bacterium
TCCCTGGATTTGCCATGGGACGCAGGGGAAATCAACCAGATGATCAGTCACCACAACCACCTTACCGGCATATTGTGAATCGGCCAAGGCAAAACCGAGGCCACCGCTGGCTGAAGCACCGTTCAGGCCATTGGCATTTCCAAATAGGTCGCAGCAGGCTGCACCGATGACCGTAATATCTATTTTCAGTTCACCATCCTGAATAGCCTGATATCTTCCGCCATGTGACCGAAGAACGGCGAGTCCTGCCATTTTCCCGGCGGATGTGAATTTCCCGAGTGGCCCATTCATACTGCCTTCGATGCGATTAATCGTGCCACCTTCAAGATATTGAATAAGATGCTCATGGCAAGGGAAAGAGGCAGAAGGCGCCCAAACAAGATTTTTAACTCCAAGGTCATGAGCTATATCAAAAATCTGATTGGCAAGAAGATCTCCATCCCGGAAATGATGATGGGTGGATATTGTCATGCCATCTTTCAGTTCGCACTTTATCAAAGCATCCCTTAATGAAGGCAACAATTTGTTACCATCCGCCGGGTAATCCGCACAACTCGAAATAGCCGGGGCAAATTTGTGGCCTGCTGGTTTATACTTTCCAACACCCATAAAGGGGACTGCTGCCTGGCCATTTATCTCGGTGGGAACAATCCGGCCCGCAGCATTGGTAACCAATTTATCATATTTCTTTATCATATGGAAAGTTTTTGGTACCAATTATTTTCAATAAGGGAAAGCTCAATTGCCTGGGCAATAGTTTTATGGGCACGTTTTACAACGGGAGCATCAATCATCTTGGAGCCCAGGGCAACCACGCCAAGTCCTTTTTGCTGAGCCTCCATGAATGCTACGACAATTTTTTTAGCCTTTTCTATTTCCTCGGTATCAGGTGCATAATTCTTATGGATTACAGGGATCTGACGTGGATGAATACATCCCATGCCATCGAATCCCATTGCTCTCGACCTTAAAACGGTATCGCGCAAACCCTCCATGTCATCTACATCTGAGAACACCGAATCGATGGCCTGAATCCCCGCTGCCTTTGCCGCATTTACCAGTGCTGAGCGGGCATATAAGGATTCTGTACCCTCCCCTGTTCTCCTGACACCCAGATCAGCAGTATAATCTTCCAGACCAATTGCCAGAGCCACAACGTTTTGTGATCCGGTAGCAATTTCGTAAGTTCGTAAGCCTTCACAATACCTTTGGCACTTTCAATAATCGGCATTATCCAGATATCGCCAACAATAGCTTCGCGTCGTTTGATTTCCTCAATCCGGTCAGTAACAGTTAAAACCTGATCTGCAGATTCACATTTGGGAAGCAACACAAGGTTTACACCCTGGGGTATCAACCAGTTTAAATCCTCCAGGCCAGCCGGCAACTGGTTGATGCGCACCATTCGCTCAGCATTGCCGAAATCCAATGCGTGCAAGGCATTTCTGACCAGGACCCGGGCTTCCGGTTTTTTTTCCGGTGCTACGGAGTCTTCCAGATCAAGGATCAGCCCGTCGGGTTGATGCAGAAAAGCGTTGATCATCAAACTTGGCGAGTTCCCCGGCAAATAGAGACGGGAGAACCGTCTGCGATCCATTGTTGTAGGTTGAATGGCACGTGGGTTCCGCGGTAATAACCAAGCTTTATC
>JAPLDV010000286.1 GCA_026391235.1 Bacteroidia bacterium
GTGCGTACTTGGGAAAAAGAAATCAATATCTTCGGTTATATCTCTGTTCTCATGCGGCGCTGGAAAACAATTGCCTTTATCACTTGCGCCGTTCTTACAATAGTTGCCTTTAATACTTTCAGAATGAAACCGATTTATGAAGCCTCTTCCATCATCCATATCAAGGAACATCAGAGTAACATCATGCAAGCAAATCAAAACTTTTGGTACGATCCAATCGTTACCATTAACACAGAGATCGATATAATGAAATCGCGTTCCATGGCCGAGCAGGTTGTGCAGCAGCTTCATCTCAACTGGCAGGTCTCGAAAAAATCGGATGGGCTCTCATTTAAAATTCTTGAATTCACATCCACCGCGAAAAACCCTGTTTACCAAATCAAAATGACTGCAAAAGATACATTCTCTGTGAAAGATGAAAACGGAGAATTAGTCGGCGATGGCCAGACTGGAGTCATAATGAAGAAAAATGGCTTCCGCCTTCTCATAAACGATCTCAACGGTAAAATCGGCGACAGTTTCAATCTTAATCTTGTGCCATTGGTAGATGAAGCTTTAGCATTGAAGGGTGGTTTCAACGCAGCCATATATGGGAAGCAGACCAACCTAATCCGGACTTCTTACACCAGCACAGATCCCGTTTTAGCGCGAGATATGGTAAATGCTTTTGTTCAGGCATACATAGAACATACAATTATATTAAAGACAGAAGAGACAAACAGAACCGTATCTTTTATAGATGAACAAATTAAGAAATTGAGCAAAGACCTGAATATTTCAGAAGAAAATCTCCAATCTTACAAGAGCAAAACAGGTACGGTAAAGCTGGACGACGAGGCCCTGTCACTGATTAACAGGATAACGGAAATAGAAAAGAGCCGCACCGATGTCGCCCTTCAGAAGCAGCAGTTGGAATTTGCCCGCGATGCTCTTAAAAAAGCAGTGAAGACAGGAGTCATCTATTCTCCAGGTATTATGAGGAATGATTCTCTTGCGGGAGGTCTCGCGGCAAAATTATCCGAACTTGAAATGCAGAAGAAGGCACTTCTGACCCAATATACCGAAGCCCATCAGGCTGTAAAAGCGCTCCAGTATCAAATTGAAGAAGTGCGGAACAAGTTGCTTGCTATTTACGAGATGAGCTTGAATGACCTGGCCAAAGAGGAGCAGGGTTTTTCCAAGCAGTTGTCCGTTTACGAAGGGCAAATGCGTAAACTCCCCGATGTCGAGCGCAACCTTGCGCAACTCACCCGGGTATCAAAGGTCGGCGCCGACAGCTACACCTTCCTGCTTCAGAAACACGAAGAAGCTCGTCTTGCAAGAGCTGCCACAATCAGTAACATAGATATCATTGATCGAGCCATTACTCCCGCGACGCCGATCAAGCCGAACAAGCAAAAGGACCTTCTCGTCGGCCTGTTCATTGGCCTTGCGCTGGGAATATTCATCGCTTTTTTCATGGAATTCTTAGATGATACCATTAAGAATGGCGATGAGGCAAAGCAATCAACAGGATTGCCAATATTAGCTGTCATTCCCCATATGACCAGTTTTAAATCAAAACAAGACGGAAGTGCGCCGACAAAGGGTGCTCTGATAATAAAAAACGAACCGAAATCTGTTGTTGCCGAGGCGTTTCGTTCATTGCGCACCAATTTGCATTATACCGCCATCAACAAAGAAAAGAAGATAATGCTTTTCACAAGCACATTCCCTAACGAAGGTAAAAGCACCGTCACCTCCAATATCGCCGTTGTCATCTCCCAGACCGTATCGCGGGTGCTTCTTATTGACTGCGATTTACGCCGCTCATCCATACACGAAAAATTCGAGTACGGCAAAACACCTGGACTCAGCGAAATTTTGGCCGGAGACATCACCTTTGAAAAAGCAAAACATACAACCGACATTCACGGCCTCGACATTATCACCGCCGGAACCACCCCACCCGATCCTGCGGATCTTCTTGGTTCGGTTGCTATGCAACAGCTTCTTACGGCTCAACGGGAAAACTATGACTACATAATAATAGATGCGCCACCGGTTCTGGCCGTCTCAGACGCTCCCGTTCTGGCAACTATTTCGGATGTCGTCATTCTGGTTATGGAAGCGGGGCGAGTGCCTATTAAAGCTGCCCAGCACACGAGAGATACCCTTGTCAACCTGCAAGCTACAATCGGAGGTATAGTAATAAACGACAAGACCGGTAAGGGAGAACTCTACGGATATTACGGCGGACGCTACTACCGATACGGCAGAGGATACGGATATGAATATGGATATGGATATGGATATGGATCCGGTTATTATCACGATAAAGAACAAAAACCACACAGAAAAATTCACCGTTGGGAAAAATACATAAAATTCATCCCTAAAAAATGGCGAAGAAAATTAGAAGAATACCTGCCCGGATAATGTAATTAAGGCTGAAGGCTGAAGGCGGATGCCGCATCGTCATTTATAAAGAAACATCTTAATCGAAAAGACGGATAGAACGAGTCGGTAGCTATCGGGACGGATACTGGAAATTAAATTATTGATTGAACTTAAATCTTATTTTTTATGATCGATTTTCACTGTCACCTTCTATCCGGTCTTGACGACGGCCCCTCCAACATAGACGAATCCGTAGCAATGGCGGCTGCGCTGCGGAAAGCTGGTTTCGGAACAATCTGCTGCACACCCCATCTTATCAAAGGATGCTTCGATGCGGACAGCCGGGCCATTCTTTCAGCCGCATCAGCCCTACAGACAAGGCTAAACGCGGAAAATATCGAACTTGAAATCCTTCCCGGCCGTGAATATTACTTGGATGAATTTCTTGGCAATTACCTGAAAGACC
>JAPLDV010000501.1 GCA_026391235.1 Bacteroidia bacterium
ATTCAAGTTTTTGGCCTGAAGGTATACGTTATGATCCTGAAAACGACGGTATCATTATGGGAAGCCTGGGTATTTGCGAACATTGGAACGATTCAGCTAAAAAGCAATACTCCCGTAACCTTGGATATAATAAGGGAATTGAATTAGTTTCCACCGCGCCCGAATTGGTAAAAACTACAGTGATTGCCATCGAAACGGAGACATCGCCTGCATTCGACGGTGAAGAAAATGATATTTGCTGGACTGAGGCAAAATGGTATCCTATCGATCAAACCTGGATTATCTGGGGACAAAAAATCGATTCATCCGATTTTCATGGTGAATTTAAAATCTCATGGTCATCGGCTGATAACCTGATGTATTTTCTTGTCAAGGTAACAGATGATGCATTTATCGACGGTTATGTTTATCCCGGTGATGGATATCCAAATTTTGATATTGTTGAAGTCTTTATCGATGAAGATAAATCCGGAGGTTTGCATGTGTTTGATAATAATCCAACCTGGGGACAAAATGCCGAAAACGCATTTTCTTATCATATGGCAACCAGTAAGCCTGCCGATGGAGAAACTTCAACCAATTTAGTGGCCTGCGATATCTCAGGCACCGATTGGGACAACCGGGTTATTGAAAATTACGCTTCCCATTTCCCTGATTTTATAATGAAACGAAAGGGAAATGTTTATACTTATGAATTCTCAATGAAGGTATATTCAGATGCCTATGCAAAGAGCAATCCCGAAAACTCAAGGGTTAGACTTGCTAAAAACAAACTCATGGGTATGAGCCTGGCATACTGTGACAATGACGACCCTGACGGCCTTCGGGATAATTTCTTTGGTTCGGTATGGGTCCCGGAAGCTGAATATAACGACCATTGGATGAACGCCAACGGATTTGGTTCAGTTCGCCTGGTGACCCCTCTGCCAGAGACAACAAGCGTTATAAATAATAATCTTTCAGGGAAGATAACCATATATCCTAACCCTGCTGCAGAATATCTATTCCTGACCCTGCCCGCCAAAATAAATAATCAAACTTTAGCGGTGGAGGTTTATAGCATGAATGGCGCCAGGTTAATGCGTGAAAATTTCAATTCAAAAGAAACTAATAAAATAATTCAGATAAACGTAGGTCAATTAAAGTCTGGCTCTTACCTGATACGGGTTATTTTGGGCAATGATAATTTTTCGAAGGTTTTTTACAAAAAATAGAGTTTAACCATGCGCTTCAGATTTCTTTTAATCGGATGCTTATTGCTAAACGTTTTGTATACAAACGCTCAATACAAATCAACATTCTCAAATGGTTTAACGGGACAGGTGGTAAAGGCAATCTATATTGACGGCAATGATACCAAATGGTTTGGAACCAATGAAGGGCTTACCCGTTTTGACGGAACAAACTGGGTAAATTATGAATCCGGGAATTTTCTGGTTTCCCCTTTCATTAACGATATATATATTGATGAGGCAAATGGACAGATGACCTTCTGGATTGCAACACGCGGCGGACTTTCGGTTGCTGAATACGCCCTTGGAGAATTTTCAATCAGGTTTACCTATAACCAATTGAATGGATTATTGGGGAATGACATATTATCACTCAGCAGGGATAACCAGGGCACACAGTATGCTGCTTCCATTTCAGGCATCAATTATCTGAGCAGCAGTATATGGAAATCTATCACCTACAGTGCTTACCCGGACAACATTCCCGATGCCCAGGTCAGAGTGATTCATGCCCGCAAAGACAGCCTCTATGTGGGCACGTCAGGAGGTATTGGCCGTTTTGTAAATACCGTGGATGGCATGACAGGAGCCACCCGATGGACCAGTGAATATGGAATCAGCCCGCTTTCAGCCGATATTACTGCAGTTTTTGTGGATTCAAATGGCAATCAGTGGTTTGGCACCCCTGTGGGATTGCAGAAACATGAAGGCTCCTTCGCAAAGGCAGGCTGGTCGCAATTTACTGTAGCGGATGGATTGGTAAATAATTATATTCAGGCTATCAGCGAGGCCCCTACAGGAGACATCTGGGTGGCTACAAATGGGGGTGTTTCAATATATTCAGACCGGAAATGGAAATCGCTTCAGCAAAAAGACGGATTGGTTTGTGACACAGTTTATGATATAGCCTTTGAAAAAGATGGTTCTGCATGGCTTGCTACTCACAAAGGGGTTTCACATTATAAATCGGGTTCGATTTCAAGTCATATCGCCAGCCTGGAAAACGCTAAAAATGAGTTAAATCTGCTGATAAGTTTTGTCCGGGGTGCTGACCAGGTGGACTTCATTTTCTACTTAACTCAATCTCAATCGGTTAATATTACAATATATGATATTTCAGGAAAGGTGATATCGAAAGTGGGAGGCAACATATTGCCTGTAGGAAGGAATGTCCTGACATGGCCACTGTATCAACAAAGTTTGAAAACGCAACTAAAACTATATATCTGGAGGTTTCAAAGCTCTGACCTGAGCATATCTGACAAATTATTTTTGATCAGATAATTAGTTTATATGAATTAATGTAAAAATCTGAATATGAAAAAAATATACTTGTTTCTGTTGCTTTTTAGTTTTTGTATGAATTTGCAAATATTTGCCCAACAAACCGGTTTTGTTGAAGCATTTGATGAAGCAATGGTTCCGGCAGGAGTAGTTCAAAACTCAAAATATACTTTTTCACTTAACCTGCAAGCGCTGGAAGTAAATGTCAGCAGAGATAGCCGCTGGTTTGGTTTCGATTACGATCTCGGGGGCAGTTACGACATTTCGGCAAATCCGGTTATCAATGTAAAGCTGAAAACCGAAACGGATATGATCCTGCAGCTCTTCTTAATTGACTCAGATGGTAAGGGTTATCAAACAGCTTTAGTTGGAAGTCAATACAAATATGATGAACTGGTCCCTGATAAAAACGAATATCGTTCAGCCCGGATTTTCAAAGGAAGTGAATTGAATACGGTTTCCTTTGATTTTTCAACAGTTAATCCTGCCATTATTGATTTAAAGAAAATCGCGAAATTAAAATTTGTCAGTAATGGCACAGCTTTAACGTTTGTGGGAAAATTTACGATCGATGAATTCCGTATGGGAAACCAGGCTACAAAAATGGCCTATATAGGGCAGCTGGCGGAGCGCAATTACTTGAAAAATTCAACAGGCACAAAAGAAGTATTGATTCCGGAAATCAAAAATGCAGCAGAACTGCATGTATCAGGCGCTTCGTTATTAATCGCCAACGCAGCTGTGACACCAATAACTTATACAACCTCGACCGAAAACGGAACAAGTGTTCAATACGGTTTCGCAAAGCTTACATACAGTTTGGTTGCAGATGCCATTGGTTCGGATACCATCACCCTGGAAGCGATTGGAGTTAATGGGTTTGCTGAAAACTCCATGAAATTTGCAATTAATGTGAAAAATAACAATCTGCCAACTATTGATCCTGTTCCAGACTGTGTGGTTCAAAAAGATCAGCTTAATGAGATCAAACTTACAGGCATCACCAGTGGCGACAGCGAAGCCAATCAAACCCTGACTCTGACAGCTATCAGCGATAACACTTCAGTTGTTGAGTCTATTCATGTAGGGTATTCATCGCCCGATCATTACGGAAAATTATCTTTTTCGTCAAAATCGGCCGGAACTGCAAAAATAACCCTGACTGTTGCAGACAATGAAGGTGCAAGTACTAATACTTCCTTTATTGCAACATCTTTCAAATCAATCAATCAACCCCCGGTGATTGATCCGGTAAATCAACTGACCGTTACCAATACATCAGGTCAGCAAAGTATTCTGTTAACCGGCATCGGGGATGGCGACCATTCAAATCAGACCCTGATAATCTCAGCAACCAGTTCAGAGCCTGCCATAATTCCAGATCCCACAATAATTTTTGATCAAGGCAGTGAAACAGCAACAATGGGTTTTAATCCCACCGGACTGGCAGGTTTGGCAAACTTAACCGTTACCATTTCCGATGATGGCGGAAATGTTGAAAATGATGGTAATAAAACAACGAATTTACTGATACCTGTTGAAGTGATTGTATCCAGTCCTACCGGCCTGGAATTTGACTTATCAGCCTCAGGAGCGCTAAGCTACTTTAAGCCTGAAAATCCGGGAGTTGCCTATTTCATTGCCATTGTAGATACCTTAGGTAGCAAGGCACTGCGTGTGACCATGAAAGATAAATGGACGTATGCCGGTATTTGGATGGATTTGCCTGCTGAGCTGAATCTAAGCAAGTTGCCTGTTGTTTCATATGATGTTCTATCAGTAAAACAAAGCACCTGGCATTGGAATTATTTTTATGATGCCAAGGGTCAGGATGGAGGGCAGAACCGAAATACGCAAAATTCAGGTGATCATCAGTTTCAGGCTCCGGCTGATACATGGACTACCCTTTCATTTGACTATCGTCAGCCCGGCGATTTGAATAACGATGGCGGGTCTCCGATAGATGCTTCACGTATAAATGCCCTGCTGATTAATATGCATAATGCAAAACCAACATGGCCCTTCACTAATGCCAGCGGAGTATTATACATGCGGAATATCAAATTTGGCGACAAGGCTGTTTATACCCCTGAACAAGTGTATGCAACCATAAATCCCATTGCCGATCAAAGTGCATATCAGAATGGCGACAGTCAAACTATCAATCTTTCAGGAATATCAAATGGTAAAAAGGGAATCGACAATATTACCATAACAGCCTCAAGTTCCTCTGAAAACATTGCTGCTATAACCTCAGTTTCATCAATTAATGCCAATGGAACCGCAACGCTCGCCTTTACACCGTTAGCCAGCGGTTCATCCCTTATCAGCATTAAAATTGAAGCCACCGGAGCCGTACCGGTAACCGTTAATACCACAGTTACTGTTATCAAGAACGACCCGGCAGGTTATGCCAAATTAACGATCGACAAAACGCTGAAATACCAAACCATGCGAGGGCCTGCTGTTATCAACATGGAGGGATTTAATTATAATGCATTCGACTGGAACTATTTGCGGGATCTGAAAGCAAAAGGAGTCGAAAGTTTTATCATTACCTCCTGGAGCCCGCCTGCATGGATGAAGCGGAATTTGAGCCTGGATCATAAAGAGCAGGCCATAGAATGGGAAAAAACCGACAATATCTTAGAGCCATACTATTACGAAGAATTTGCCGAAAGCATGGCGGCTTTAGTCAGAGCGATGAAACAGGAGGCCGGCATAGATATTTTGGCTATAGGACTGCAAAATGAACCCTATTTTAATGAACCCTATCCATCGGCCATTCTGAGTGGAGCTCAATTTGTTAATTTGATGAAAATCGTTGGCGACCGGTTTAAAATAGAAGGATTAAGCCAGGTTGGATTCTATATGCCCGAGCAGGTTTTTGGTATTGGCTGGGGTGATTATAGTTGCGAAGGCTATTTAACTACCCTGAAGAGCGATCCCATAGCCGATGAATATTGCGGGTATTTTGCAGTACATGGCTATGACGGAACAGGTATTACCACCGGGTTTCCTACGTACAATCATTGGGCAAGCATGACAGCACTTGCCAAGCAAGGCAATCATCCGAAAGAAACCTGGATGACCGAAACATATATTGGATACAGCGATTGGACCTCAGCATTAAACCTGGCCGGGGCTATTCACGGTTCCCTGTGGGCAGGTAAAATCAGCCTTTGGACTAACTGGAGTTTCGACGGAATGCAAGTATCAAAAAATGCTCCGAATTCATCATTCTATGTCAGCAAAAACTATTTCAGGTATATCCGGCCGGGAGCCGTGCAGGTTGATTCCAAATCAGACAATTCGAACCTTTTGGTTACTGCTTTCGAAAACACCGATGGTAAGTTTATCATGGTTGTCATTAACAAGGGATCAAGACCTGTTCCTGCCAGAATTTACGGCAACAATGTTCCCGACCGTTATCACATTTACCGCACAACCAGTTCGGAAAATTGCGTGGATGCCGGCATTTTGGATATTGGGGATAATACCTTGATATTCCCGCCGGGCAGCGTGATTACC
This sequence comes from Bacteroidia bacterium, assembly GCA_026391235.1. The sequence continues at coordinate 6,048 of JAPLDV010000501.1, forward strand.
TTGGTTGCGGATGCAAATGTCCTCCTAACCATGAATCAGGTTGCGGATACCACTGTGGCCAAAAATTCAGGGGAAACAATTCTTTCAATCGAAGGCATTTCAGATGGAGCAGGTAGTACAAATGATTTGACACTTGGTTTTGAAAACTCCAATGAAGGTCTTTTCAGCAATATCAACGTTTCTGCTATTGGAACCAACGGAAAGGCAACCATTGGTTTCACTCCAGCCAGCAATCAAATCGGTACAGCCAAAATTAAACTTACTCTAACTGGCCCTGAAGGGACTAAACGCCAGGTGATTTTTTATGTTTTTGTGATCAACCCTAGCAGTGTGCACGGGTTGACACGGGAACTGTGCAGAATTTACCCCAATCCGGCCAGTGAGCAATTGAATATCGAATTATCACCAAACCAACACAAAGAATTTACTATCACTGATATTGCGGGACGATTAATCCTCCGGCAAATCGTTTCCTCTGATCATTTTTCAATTGATGTCAGAAATTGGAACAAAGGCATTTATTTTATTAAACTGACAGGTGATGGCCATGCAAAGACAGAACGCTTTGTGGTTGAATAAAGATTGAAAAGTAATTATGGATTTAAAAACAGATAAAGTGACTTTCCTGGAAAAGTCAGCATATGGTATGGGCGATTTGGCTTCAAATCTCTTTTACCAAACCTTTACAATGTTTTTGTTGTATTACTACACCGATGTATTTGGGATTTCGGCCGCCGCCGCGGGAACTTTGTTTTTGGTTGTTCGTTTGGTAGATACTTTCTATGATCCGATTGTAGGTATACTGACCGACCGGACAAATTCCAAATATGGCAAATTCCGTCCATGGATACTCTACACGGTCATACCGTTTGGAGTGTTGGGCATTCTAACCTTTATCACTCCTGACCTGGTAACAAGCAGTAAATTGGTTTATGCCTATGTTACGTATACTGCAATGATGTTTGTTTATTCAACGATCAATGTTCCTTATGGAGCTTTGATGGCTGTTATGACATCTAATTCATTGGAAAGAACCAGTTTGTCGGCTTTTCGTTCAATTTCCGCCTTTCTGGGGGGGATTATTGTACAGGCTTTCACGCTTAAGCTGGTCCATTATTTCGGCCTTATCAAAGCCAATGGAGATGGTTCTGCCAACGAACAGTTTGGTTTTTCGGCTGCAATGGGTATTTATTCGGTATTAGCCGTTATCCTGTTTCTCACTACATTTTTGATGTGCAAAGAACGGGTTAAGCCCATATCGGATAAAAAAAGTTCTCTGAAAAAAGATTTGAAAGACCTGTTTACCAATGTGCCCTGGCTGATTCTGACCCTGG
>JAPLDV010000557.1 GCA_026391235.1 Bacteroidia bacterium
TACCAGGTCATCTCCTGGAGCAGTTTGCCGTCGGCCGCGGTGAGCCTGGCCTTAACCGTCTGCGGTTGATTGAAGAAAAGCATCAGGGTGGTGTTCTGCGTGGGGCGGTGCGGATAAACCAAAACCATGGCATCCTGAAAAGCAGTCAACGGTTTCTGGCTGTCAACGGTGAAAGTTTGGCGGATCTCATTGCCAAAATCGCTGCCGAAGGTCCTGATCAGCTTGCCATCGGCACTGACCAGCTTTACATATCCCATCCCGCCGCGCGGATTGGCCCAGAACTCCAGTCCATCTCCTTCTTTATCGGTTACCAGCAGTTCGTATTGGCCTTTCGGCAGGGAAATGGTATCCCGGTATTCGGTACTTACCTTGAAATCAGCCTCTTTCTTCTGAATCCAAACCTTTCCGGCAGCATCGGTAATCTTCCAGGCAGTCTGGGCAGTATCCTTATTTGTTTTGCATACCAGAAGAAACTTATCGGGATAAACCGGCGGGGCAATCATCACGGAGGTCATCCGGTTATCTCCGGCATATTCGTCGGTGCGATTGTTTGGTTTGCTGAGCATTGCCGTGAAAAGATCCTGTGATTTAGCGGTTTGCAGGATGCCCGGCAGCATGATCTCAGTGATTTTCCCGAATTCCAGCTGACCGGTCCAGGTGAATACCATCGGTTTCTGTCCGGCCAGGCCATACTCGACCTTCAGCGATTTTAACGTTTCGATGCCATTGTTTTTAACCAGGATGCGCGGCTGACAGCTGACCGGGTTCATCCTCGAAAAATTGTCATCGGCGGATGGGGCAATAATGGCCTCGATGGCTGCGTCGTTGGTAGCCATGGGCTTTTCGTACATCACAAGGAAAGAGGAAAATACATAATTGGCCGAGGGTTTGCCTTTGGTCACTTTATAGGGTTGCATATCCACGTTGATTTCATGCGTGGAGCCGGGCTTCACAAAGAAATTATAGTTTTCAGGGTTCACCATGCACCCCGGGCACCAGTTGGCGCGATCGTAAATCCAGGTACCGGCCTGGGGATACACCGGGTTGGTGGCGCATTCGGTCCAGATTTCGCGATGCTCAATAACCTGGTTATCAAATATTACCTCCCTGTATTTCGAGCAGAACTCGGCGCAATTGTCCTGGCCGTCCATACCGTGACCGGTTTGCAAAATCCGGAGGCGCATCAAACCGGTTTTTTCTGTAGCGGTTATCTTTTTGGCATCCAGATATTTCTCGATATCGTTGGTGGAATCTCCGTATGGAAAACTGCCGTTCCACATCGGAAGGACCGCAAGTATCCGGGCGACAGGTGGTCCGCCAACAAATTCGAAGTTTACGGTGATTTTCCATCCGCAGGTGGTGTTCGATTCGTAACCGGTGTGCACATATTCGATGGTAGCCTGATTCCGGAGCATGGATGAGAATTCGCTGATATCGGCCTTGAAGGTGAACGACCATTTGGTGCCAAAAAACCGGCCATAAGGAGTGATCAGCCGGGCAATCTCGTAATCAACATCTTTCCCGGTGGCCGGATCCTTGGTTTTAAGGTTGATATAATCGATGTAATCCCACTCGCCGCACTGCATGCCGTCGGGGCATTGGAAAGTGACGAGCAGGTTGATTTTCCTGAACTGCACATCGGTTTTGGGAAAATTCACGGTTGCAGGATACCGGTTTTCGCCTTTGGAGGGGTCGGTGACCATCTTGATATGATCGTGCGAGAGGATCCGGGTGGTATCCTGGGCGATGGAATTAATTGATAACAAGGTGGTTATCAATAATGTAAATGTCAATTCGAGTGATTTAGCTTTCATTTGTTCTATAGGTTTAGCTTTGACATGATTTCGTACAAATATATAAAACAGCACGCTGATGACGCGGATCCCTTCGGGAACGCGGATTTACACGGATTTCTTTAATATTTTTCTGATCCGCGTAAATCCACGCTGCAGAGCATCCGCGTAAATCCGCGTGCCAATCTTATCCGTGTCAGAAATTATGCTCAGTCATTGTCTGCACCATTAGAAAATCCTACCTTCGGAGACTAAACCAGAACTAATAATTAACTTTTCAAAGATGAAAGACAGACAGACATTCGACCGGAGGAAATTCCTGAAGGCGGGATTGGCAGGTGCTGCAGCTTTCACGATTATTCCTCGTCATGTTCTTGGCGGACAGGGTTATACTGCTCCCAGCGATCAGCTGACGAAAGGGATCATCGGAGTAGGCGGCATGGGCCGGGGACATATTGATTATGAGGGCAAGCTGCTGGCTGTGTGTGACGTTGACCGCAAGCACATGGAGCAGGCTATCCAGCAGGCCGGAGCAGGCGTGCAGGGTTATCATGATTTCCGGGAGCTGCTCGCCAGGCCGGATATTGACGTAGTGCATATTGCCACTCCGCCGCACTGGCATGCCCTGATGGCGATGGCGGCCGCCGAAGCCGGCAAGGATATCTGGTGCGAAAAACCAATGACCCGTACTATCGGAGAGGGGATCAAAGTTGTGGAGGCAGTTAACCGTCACGGACGGATGTTCCGCCTGAATACCTGGTTCCGGTTTAAAGATGCATTCTACGGGTTAGGCACCGATGTCAAACCACTTAAGAAATTGATCGACAGCGGGATACTAGGATGGCCGCTGAAATTTACCGTGAGCGGGATCACCGGCTACGACTGGAAATTCTACTGGAGCGGTAAAACCAATCTCAAGCCGATGCCGGTTCCCGAAGAGCTGGATTATGACATGTGGCTAGGACCGGCCCCTTATAAACCCTACAACCCCGAGCGCGTGCATTCGGTTTTCCGTGGTTACTGGGATTATGACGGTGGCGGTTTGGGCGATATGGGACAGCACTATCTCGATCCGGTTCAGTACATGCTTGGGAAAGATGATACCAGTCCGGTTCTTGTGGAGGTTGACGCCCCGCAGCAGCACCCGGATGCCTGCGGTTCCTGGAGAAGAATCGAATATACTTATGCCGATGGATGCAAGATCATTCTCGACGGTGAGAACCGCGATAAAAATGCGGCCTATATTGAGGGATCGCTGGGTAAGATCTATAGAGGATTCAAATCGGATATTCCTAACCTTCAGAGTTTTATAGAAACCCTGCCAGACCCTGAACCGCAGATCATGACTTTCAGCGAATCAGTGAAAACCCGCACCAAGTTCGCACTGAACGAAATGAACGGCCATCGCTCGAGCACCATCGTCAATATGGGGATTGTTGCAGTGAGATTGGGACGATCCTTGAAATATGATCCTGTAAAACAGGAATTTATCAACGACGAGGGAGCTAACCGGATGGTGAATCAACCGATGCGGTCACCCTGGACAATTTAACAATTTGCCAATGTGTTAATGTGCCAATGTGTTAATGTGCCAATTGAAGAATGCACCCTTGTCACTCGTCACTCGTCACTTGTCACTCGTCACTAGTCACTGAAAAAACAATTTAAAAATGAAAACACTGAAGAATATAATATTTACCGTAATAGCCTCATTGCTGATAGGCTTTACTGCCCAGGCGCAGGATGTGCGGTTGTTATCGACAAAAGTGGCCGACATTCTGGCCCAGATGCCGGCAAGGGACCTGGTCCAGCGGGATAATGTAGTTCAAAGCATGATCCAGCTCGGGGAACCGGGAATAGCCGAGATTAACAAACTGATTGTTCCGTCCGGCACAGGCGACGATACCAATGCCCGCTTCGCACTGAATGCACTGGCGTTGGTGCTTGGCGATGGTAACAGGGAAGCTGATCGCAGAATGGTGTCGACGGCGTTTTTATCGGCCATGGAAAATGCGACCGATATAGGAATCAAATCATTTTACCTGTACAATCTGAAGTTTTTTGCCAGGGAAGAAGCCGTTGAAACTGTGGCAAAATACCTGTCGGATGAGGGCCTGGTTGAACCGGCAGCGGCTGTTCTGGTGAATATGAAGAACCACCCGGCCATGCATGCATTAAAAATTGCACTTCCTGAAATGAAGGGCAAGAGTCAGATAGTGGTGGTGAAAGGATTGGGCGATTATGGGGCATTCTGTGCGGATTCATCCATCCGTTCGCTGGCTGCAACCCAGGATCCGAACCTGAAGAAAGTGGTATTGTATGCATTATCGCAGATCGGTGCCAAAGAATCGGCAGAGGTTATGGTCAACGCCGCCAAACAGGCCGGATTTGCCTATGAACCAACCGAGGCCACACGGTCGCTGGTGAGATATGCCGGAAACCTAGCCAAAAACGGCGAAATAGCTCCTGCTAAAAGAATCAGCAATATGCTGGTAAAAGAGTGCAAGGATACAGGGAACAACAGTTACGGACTGGCCGGATTAAGCCTGCTGGTTGAGAATTTCGGATACGAAACCATGGATCTTCTTTTGGACGGAGTGAATAATCCGGATAAAAAATACCGGGATGCCGTTCTGTATCAGGCTTTATCAATAAAAGACATTGCGGCGGTGAGGAAATGGATGGATAAAGCAAAAACCGCTAATCCCGAAACCGGCGCTGAAATATTAACCATGCTGGGCAAAATGGGTAACCCGGTGGTGCTTCCTTTGCTGTATGAAATGAACGGGAAAGAGGATCCGGTGATCCGGTCGGCTGCCCTGGCTGCATTGGTTGACATTAAGGGTAAGTCGGCCTTGCCGGCAATATTTGGCAATATGGAAAAAGCAACCGGAGCCGAGCTGGAAGCATGCGGCAAGTTGCTGTATCCATTGGTCGGACCTGTTGAGATACAAAAGGTTGCTTCTGCTCTTGAAGAAATGCCCGCGGCTGCAAAGCCGATCCTGATTGATCTCCTGGCTGCCAGGAAAGCCACCGGCCAGTTTGGTTTGATTCAGAAATTGATGATCGAGAGTGATCCTGCCGTTAGCAGCGCTGCATATAAAGCCTTGCCGAGAGTCTGCGGGCCTGGTGATGATCAGGTCCTGATAACACTGCTCGAAAAAGCCAGGGAACCAGCTGCCATAGCCAATGTTCAGGATGCCCTGGTAGTTGCCGTTTCCGGTATCGAAAAGCCGGCTGCAAGAACCCGGGCCATTCTCGAAGCATACAGCACCAATAAAGCCCTCCGGGAGAAACTGCTTGGTGTTATTCCCAGAGTTGGCGGGGATGATGCTTTGAAACTGATTACCACCCAGTTCACCACCCAGAAAGGCGCATCAAAGGACCAGGCTTTTACAGCGCTTACCAAATGGAAAGATTTCCGCGCCTGCGATCAGCTGTTTGCCATCGCAGCAGCCGGTCCGGAAAAGTTTAAAGCCGATGCATTCGCCGCTTATGTTGGCAAAATTTCGAAATCGAAAATCAACCCTGATCAGAAATTGCTTCTGCTCCGCAAGGGGATGGATCTGGCCAAAACTCCTGATCAGAAAAAGATGGTGATTCAGGGTCTCGATGGTAACCGTACTTTCCTGACGCTGGTTTATGTAGCTAAATATCTGGATGACAAAGATATACAGAATAATGCATCGAGAGTCGCCATGGGTATCGCCATGCCTCCATCCGGAACCAGGGAAGGGATGTACGGCGAAACGGTTAAGCAAATTCTCACGAAATGCATCGCCGTGATCAGCGGCGAAGAGAGCGATTACGCGAAGGAAAATATCCGCAACTGGCTGGCTGCCATGCCTAAAGATGTCGGTTTTGTTCCGATGTTCAACGGAAAAGACCTGACCGGATGGCAGGGCCTGGTGGAAAACCCGGTTGCCCGCGCAAAGATGACCAAAGAGGAACTGGCACTGAAACAGAAAGCCGTTGATGCAACCATCGGCGAAAGCTGGACGGTTAAAGACGGGATGATCGTTTTCAACGGCAAGGGGAACAACCTCTGCTCGGTAAAAGATTATGGCGATTTTGAAATGTGGGTCGACTGGAGGATCACCAAGAGCGGCGACAGCGGAATTTATCTGCGCGGCTCCCCGCAGGTTCAGATCTGGGATACCAGCCGGATCGATGCAGGTGCCCAGGTAGGATCCGGAGGATTATATAACAATCAAAAGAATCCGTCGAAACCCACGCAGGTGGCGGATAATCCGGTTAATGACTGGAACACATTCTATATCAAGATGATTGGTGAAAGGGTAACGGTTATCCTGAACGGGATCACGGTGGTCGATAATGTAACTCTTGAGAATTACTGGGATCGTAATATCCCGATTTTCCCGAAAGGCGCTATTGAACTTCAGGCCCACGGCACCGATTTGGGTTTCCGCGATATCTATGTCAGGGAGATCAAAAGTGAAACCTATGGTCTGACCGTTTCCGAACAAGCCGATGGTTTTACCGCTCTTTTCAATGGGAAGAATCTGGATGGCTGGGTGGGGAACAAAACTGATTATACGGTAGATAATAGTGAGATATCGGTGGCACCCACCGGCGGCGGAGGGTCAGGAAACCTGTTCACAGAAAAGGAATATTCTGATTTTGCCTTACGGTTCGAATACCAGCTCACCCCGGGTGCCAACAACGGCATCGGTATCCGCGCACCGCTCTTAGGGGATGCCGCATACGTCGGGATGGAAATTCAGGTGCTCGACAATACTGCGCCGATCTATGCCAACCTGCAGAAATACCAGTATCACGGCTCGGTGTACGGGGTGATCCCGGCACGCCGCGAGTTTGCAAAACCGTTGGGAGAATGGAACGAGGAGGAGATCTGGATTCAGGGAACCCGTATCAAGGTAACCCTGAACGGAACCGTTATCGTGGATGGTGACATTGCCGAAGCCAGCAAAAATGGCACCTTGGACCATAACGAACATCCGGGTTTGAAAAACGCCAAAGGACACATCGGATTCCTGGGGCACGGGTCGGTCCTGCGTTTCCGGAATGTCCGGATAAAAACGTTGTAGGGGAGGAGCCATGGCTCCTCCCGCGGGAGGACCCACGGGTCCTCCCCTACGAACCGAGATGTCCCCTGCCAATGTAATATTCTGATTATGAAAACAATTATCAGGTTATTGATTCTCGGGGGACTTTTTCTGTCCGGCTGCGGGGAGGATCCTGTAATTCAGACGGTCGAGTTCCAGACTAAGCCCGTTATCTACAGTATAATAGGTTCAGAGGACTCGGTCCATTTAATCCGGATCGGCAGGATCTTTTCCGGGATATCGGATCCCGCGGAAACCGCTAAGATCCCGGATTCCATCTATTTCAGATCAGCCGATCTGAAAGTTAGGTTATCAAAACGAAGTGGTGTAAAAATCGATGTGCCGGTGGAATTTTCTGCCGTTACGGACAAGAATCCGGGAAGGTTTACTTCTGATGGTTACGGAGTCTTCCGGTTTGAAAAAAAACTGGGCGTGAAATCACTGATTTATGATTCTGTTTACCTCGAGGTGAATATCCCGGGATTGCCGGTGGCTAAATGCTCGACTTCCCTGGTGTGGCCTCCAAGAATCTGGGCTCCTTTTGAGGCACAGCAATTTATTTTTATTTATCCCGACAATCCCTTTCGGGTTCTCTGGTCGGGGGACGCCTGGAATGAAATTGATGTCAGCTTCAGTATCTGTGAAGAGTTACCGGATACTACCCTGATACGGACATTTCACATACAGAAAACGAGTGAAGTTCAATGGAATGGACAGTACTACGAGATTAAAGTCCCGTATGAACTGATTGTTCAGATTTTGGACAAGAACCTGAAGGTCAGGACAGATCTGACCCGAAGGTATTTCGGCCCGTTCCGGATTGATATCCTGACCGGGAACAAGGACTTTGAAAATTATATGAAGTTCCAGAATGGGATAAATGATTTCAACTATAATCCATATTTTAATGTAGAGAATGGTGTCGGTATGATATCCGGAAAATCCTCAACCGTTAAAACGGCACTGATTCTGGATCAGGTTTCACGGCTGAAGTTTGCAGCTGAGCCTGTTTTGAGGAAATTCAGGTTTATTGAATATTGAAAATGTGACGCGTGACACGTAACGCGTGAAGCGGAAAAAGAATGAAAGACTTGATTATGAGATTATTTATTGGTTTATTGATTCTCGGGGGATTTTTCTTTTCGGCCTGTGAGGAAGATCCCATTATTCAGACCGATGGATTCCAAACCAAACCGGTCATTTACAGTATTATTGAAACCTTTGATTCTGTGCATTATATCAGGCTCGGCAGGTTCTTTTCCGGGTATGCCAACCCTACACAGACCGCCCGGATACCTGATTCCATCTATTTCAGATCAGCAAATCTGAAAGTCACTTTAGTCGACGCAAGAGGAAAAATGACCGATGTTCCGGTTGAGCGTATCGTTGAATCTGATAAAGAATCCGGAATCTTTAATTCTGACGATTACGAACTCTACCGGTTTAAGAAGATCCTGGTGCTTGGTGAGTATCCGTTCTACTTCCTTCTGTATGATAAATTATTTCTGGAGGTGAATATCCCGGGATTGCCAGTGGCTAAATGCTCGACTTCCCTGGTGTGGCCTCCGAGAATCTGGGCTCCTTTTGAGGCACAGCAATTTGTTTTTATTTATCCCGACAATCCCTTTCGGGTTCTCTGGTCGGGGGACGCCTGGAATGAGATTGATGTCCGTTTCAGTATCCATGAAGAGTTTCCGGATTCTACGGTGACCCGGACTTTTTACATACAGAAAACGAATGATGTTCACTGGAATGGAAAGTACTACGAGATTAAAGTCCCGTATGAACTGATTGTTCAGAGTTTGGACAAGAACCTGAAGGTCAGGACAGATCTGACCCGAAGGTATTTCGGCCCGTTCCGGATTGATATCCTGACCGGAAACAAGGACTTTGACAATTTTATTAAGTTCCAGAATGGGATAAATGATTTCAACTATGATCCATATTTTAATGTAGAGAATGGTGTCGGTATGCTATCCGCAAAATCCTCAACCATTAAAACGGCAGTGTATCTGGACCAGGTTTCACGGCTGAAGTTTTCAGCTGAGCCTGTTTTGAGGAAATTCAGGTTTATTGAATATTGAAAACGTGACACGTGACACGTGATGCGTGAAGCGGAAGATTTGTAGAGACGGATATTTGCGTCTTCAATAAGTGACAAGTGACAAGTGAAGCGGAAAAAGAATGCAAGATTTGATTATGAATTAATTATCATAAATTGGTCTGATATATGAGTACATCAAAAAAGAAACCCATTGCGTTGTATGTTCTTGTGTTTTTACTGTTTTCCCAGGCGATGGCAGCATTGTACGGGGGATTAAGCCTTATTTTTGATCCGACAGGGTCGTCGTTGAAAATGGGAGGAGAACTGCTGAAAAGTACACCTTTCAGCAATTACCTGATTCCGGGTTTGATTCTTGGACTTGTTCTCGGGGTTTTGCCACTTTTGCTGATCTATCCCTTGTTGGCTCAACCTCACTGGAAATGGACACGCAAACTCAACTTATACAAGAACCGTTACTGGGCATGGACCTACAGCCTTTATGTCGGTCTTGGAGTGATCATCTGGATGGATGTACAAATTTACATGATAGGTTACAGTCAAACAATCCAGTCGGTTATCGCCGGTCTTGGTTTATTGATTGTGATCTTTACGCTTTGGCCTTCGGTGATGAAATACTTCCGTAGGAGCAAAAGGAAGACGATATACGACGGAGAACAGCCAACCGACAACTGATAACTTGCAACTGATGACGAACGGAATACAAATCAGGACTGACCTGCTCCTTGCCGATATCGAAAAAATCGTTCGGTACCATGATGAGTATTATGCTGTAAATTATGGGTTTAATCATGATTTTGGCAGATATGTCGAGGGTCCGCTGACAGAGTTTTACGCCAGGAATTCCTCAAACGAAAGGATCTGGCTGCTTGATGATCACACGGACTTGAAGGGTTGTATCGCTTTAGCCAGGGTTTCAGAAGACGAAGCGCAGCTGCGTTGGTTTTATGTTGATGAATCGCTGCGTGGCCGGGGATACGGGTATGAATTGATTAACCTGTTGATTAGGTTTGCCGTTGAAAATAATTATCAAAGGATTATCCTGTGGACAGTCAGCCTGCTCGAAGAGGCCCGGAGATTGTACGAGAAGAACGGGTTCACCCTTGAGGAGGAGCATGAGACGAAAATATGGGGAAGGGACTTGGTTGAGCAGAAGTTTACGAAAAGATTATTCGTGAGGGAGTGAGGACGTTAAGGACGTAAAGAGAGGGAAGAAGACGTAAAGAGAGAGAAGAGGACGGTAAGATATGAGGATGTAAAATTATGGAGATTAAAGTATTTATTATCAGATTGTTGTTAGCGATGGTGGCCGGTGTGGTGATCGGGATCGGATTTCTTGGAGCCGGCGTGATTCTCCACCAGGGAATCAATATCCAGGGACTTACTACAGCAGCAACGATATGGTGCAGCTCGGGAATAGGCTGCCTGGCCGCTGCAGGATATTATGCCGAAGTTGCGGTTTCAGTGGTTGCAGTCGTATTGGTTAACGTATTGTTCCGGTTGCTCGACGATTGGATCAGGAAACCGGATAACCATGAATAATTGTTTAAAGACAGATAATTATCTGTTTCTACTGATATTAATTATTCTCTTCGCCACCCTTGGATCATATGCCCAAAACACCCGGTTCAGTCCGGTCGATCTCAACGATCCTGCCTACCGGCTGACAGTGAAAAAAATGATCATCCCTGCCGTATTGGTGGGATACGGTGTTGCCGGATTCGTGGTTAAGCCGGTTGACGACCTGAACCTGAAAATACGAAGCGAGATTACCTCCAGGGTAAACAAGCAATTCCGGATCGACGATTATTCGCAGTGGGCAATGGCAGCTTCACCAGGAATACAAGGATGTATCGATATGGATTGGCATTGCCGGATATACGGTTGCTGCCGGGACCGGTTTCATGCGGATGTACAATAACCGGCATTGGTTGACTGATGTGGCGGCCGGTGCCGGAATCGGGATCCTTAGCACCAAGCTGGCTTATTGGGTTTTCCCGAAAATCAAAAAGCTTTTTTTCAAGGATATGCAATTGAGTTTTGCCATCATTCCCCCGCTTGATTATCGATATGGGCCGGTTCGATAAGTTTTTCAGTCCTTTCGGCGCCCTGCGGGAGCGGTTGTTTGCCCGGCTGTATTTTGCCCAGGCTGTCAGCCTGCTCGGAGATGCGGTCACCTGGCTTGGAATCGCCCTGCTGGCTTTCGAGTTTGGCGGGGACAATTCGGCCCGCGTTTTATCTGTTGCACTAACGCTCCGGATAGCCGCTTTTATTATTTTCGGGCCTTACGCCGGTGTGCTCGCGGACCGGATCGACCGAAAAAAGATCCTCTATATCACCCATTTTATCAGGATGGCTTTAGTGGCGTTGTTACCTTTTGTACAAACACTCGGGCAATTGTACTCCGTGATTTTTCTTCTGAACATCTTCCATGCTTTTTTTACCCCTGCTTTCAAATCCGCGATTCCGCAGGTGATTGCTAAACGGGAGAATTATTCAAATGCTATCGTACTATCCAATGGCACCTGGCAACTGCTGGGGATGCTCGGTCCTGGACTGGCTGGCGGGTTGGCGGCGTTTATTGGAGCACGGCAGGTATTCTTTTTTGATGCATTCACTTTCATTGTGGCTGC
>JAPLDV010000915.1 GCA_026391235.1 Bacteroidia bacterium
GCAAAATCGAATTATCGCCTTCTTATTGAACAGGCTGCCCGGTTTCATCCGTCAATCGTGGTGATCTCTGATCAAAACCACAGGGATGCCATGGAAAAGGCCCTGTCAGGGCTGCCTGTTAAAGTGCTCGGAGGCAGGGAAGCCATTGAGGAAGTTGTAACAGGTGACAGGGTTGATATGGTGCTGGCTGCCATGGTGGGCTTTGCCGGACTCATTCCGGTCGTTAATGCGATAAAGGCAGGCAAGCAGATTGCTCTGGCCAATAAAGAATCATTAGTGGTGGCAGGCGAGCTGGTAACAAGGCTGGCACGCGAATACCAGGTGGTTCTGCTACCGGTTGATTCTGAGCATTCTGCTATTTTTCAATGCCTCACCGGAGAACAGCACTCAGAGGTCGAGAAAGTCTATATAACAGCATCAGGCGGTCCGTTCAGGAATTTCGATGCTGCGGCAATTGAAGCAATAACCTGTCGCGAAGCACTGAAGCACCCTACCTGGAGCATGGGAGCAAAAATTACCATCGACTCCGCAACTCTTATGAATAAAGGTCTGGAGATGATCGAGGCCAGGTGGCTGTTTAATCTCCGACCCGATCAGATTGAGGTGATCGTGCATCCGCAATCTATCGTACATTCGCTTGTTCAGTTCTGCGACGGTTCCATCAAGGCTCAGCTCGGACTTCCGGATATGCGGCTGCCGATTCTGTATGCGATGAGCTACCCGAAAAGATTAAATGGCCAGTTCCCGAGATTCAATTTCACAAATTTTCCCAGCCTCACTTTCGAAGCACCCGATTGCGTGCGTTTTCCCAACCTCCTTATCGCAATGGAATCCATGCGGAAAGGCGGAAATATGCCGTGTATAATGAACGCTGCCAACGAAATAGCCGTTGAAGCATTCCTGAATGATCGGGTGGGGTTCTACGGGATGACCCGAATCATCGAAAAGACGCTGCTCAAGGCAACATTTTTACCCGTTGCCGGTTTATCTGAATATATTGAATCCGACCGGGAGACCCGGTCAATCGCTCTTTCATACCTAAAATAATCATCATCCATGGTAATCCTGATCAAAGCCGCCCAACTTTTACTGAGCCTTTCTTTACTGGTAATTATCCACGAGTTTGGACATTTTGTTTTTGCCCGGTTGTTTAAAACCAGGGTAGAAAAGTTTTACCTCTTTTTCAATCCCTGGTTTTCACTTTTTAAAATGAAACGGGGAGATACCGAGTATGGGATTGGTTGGCTGCCTCTCGGCGGATATGTTAAAATATCCGGTATGATTGACGAATCCATGGATAAGGAAGCCATGAAATTGCCCCCGCAACCATGGGAATTCCGGTCGAAACCATCGGGCCAGCGCCTGTTGATCATGCTTGGCGGTGTTGTTTTCAATGTTATCCTGGCCTTTTTTATCTACTCAATGATCCTGTTTACCTGGGGCGAAAGATATCTTCCAACCAAAAATGCGAAATATGGAATTATCTGCGATTCGCTGGCACTGAACATGGGGCTCCGGCACGGGGATAAAATCCTAACCATTGATAATCATGCTGTTGAGGATTTCAAAAATCTGGTTCCGGAAATTGTTTATCAGAGTGCAAAATCTATTCAGGTGGACCGCGATGGGCAGGTTGTTAATATCGCTGTTCCGGCCAACTTTGTGAGTGAATATATCGAATTTGTCAGAAAATATAAAGGTAAAAGGGATTTTATCTATTTTGCCTATCCTTTTGTCGTCAGTAGTTTTTCGCCTGGCTACCCCGCCAAGGGAGCCGGGATAAATATCAACGACCGGATTATCGGAATTAACGGGCAGGATCTGCCCTGGTTCAACCTTTTCGTACTGGAGATCCAAAAGCACATCGGCGATTCGGTTATAATCAATGTCGACCGGAATGGGGAAAAGATGGCTTTCCAGCTTCTGGTGCCGGAAGATGGAAGAATTGGTGTTAAGTCGACCGATCCTACCTCTTTCTTCGAGCTCAAGGAAATCCGGTATGGTTTCTTTGCCTCCTTCCCGGCCGGGGTCAAGAAGGGCGTTGAAACCATCTCGTCCTATCTGAAGGACCTCAAAATGATTTTCAGCCCTGAGACGGGGGCCTATAAGTCTCTGGGCGGATTTATTGCCATTGGCAACATTTTCCCGGCTAGCTGGAATTGGTATGCATTCTGGAACATGACGGCTTTCCTGTCTATCATGCTGGCGGTTCTCAATATTTTGCCTATTCCTGCCCTTGAT
>JAPLDV010000532.1 GCA_026391235.1 Bacteroidia bacterium
CTTGTACTTCAAAATTCAAAACTGGCCTTCGAATCTCTTATATAACTCATTTTTAAAGTTCACATTATCAACAATATACAAGTTATTCTTTTGGGGCTGTATGGCGACATACTGCGGGACTCTAAATTTACGCTTTCCTCTTATTCCTCTTTGGCTTTCAACTTCACCACCATCACAACGGGATTATCATCTTCGTGAAGCCGGTCCACCAAACCCAGCAGATGTTCCCTCAATGATGGGCGGATTCCCGGAGCACCGGGACCGGGTTGTTCCTTCAGCCAGGTGATCAGTTCAAAGGGCGATACCAGATTCGCATACCAGGAATCCCCCTGATCTTCGCCCATCTGGAGGCTCAGTTTCAGCGGCAATCCGCCGTCCAGGTCATTGGTTATGAGGTTCCAGGCACGATTACCAAATAACTCCTGAGGCATATACCTTGCAGTCAGGCTTTTCTTGTCGAAGACCACAAGTCCGGAGCCACTGCCCGAATGTATGGTGATGAACAGGTACCGGGATGTTTCGGCACCCGGTCTGGCGAGGATATATTTATCGAGCTCCTGGCTGAAGCGGCTGATATCCATGCTGATCTCGGGGGGGAATCTCCCGGGGCCCACCCGGATAATCCAGCGCGGTTCCCACGAATGGTCCTTCTGCAGCCGATAGGTGGTATCAAACGGGTTCTCGTTGAACAGCAACTGGTTTTCCGTTTGATAACAATTTGCTGCAATGACCCAGCCGGCTCCCCGGGGCCGACCCGAATAAACCGGTATCGTTTTGTCGAGGGCACCTTGTCCGGTGTACCATTCCACCCTGGCCGCATAGGCGGGATCCGGATTCTCCGACAAATAAAAAACACCGATCCGCCCCTGCGGGTCAATGACAATTCTAATAGGTTCGGGGCCCACCCGAAAAACCCCGGAATAGCTGCCGTCGAGGCCATAGGTCAACACTCGCTTCGTGGCGGCGTCGAGGATGTGAACCTGCTGTTTTTGCTCATCGATTACATACTCGGAGCTACTGACGTACTCGAGTGGCCCCCTGCCCTGGCTGCCGATGGCCCGCAGGAAATGACCCTCCCGGTCGAACAGCTTCAGTCCGCCCGAATTGATGGCGATATGCCTGTCAGTAATCGTTGCCGTCAGGTTGTCGGGATCCCCGAGCAGGCACTCCGGTGTGGTTTCCAGAGGAATGTATTCAATATCTGTACCGATTGAAGACAGCAGGATCTCCTGGGGATGGTCCCAGATGCCGGACAGGTCGATCACCTGGCCGGCAGCCGGCGGGGTTTGCTTTCCGGAACAGGCTGCCAGGAGGATGACGATGAGGATCAAGGCGGGGGAGGTGCGTTTGGGGTGCAACGGGATTAGCATATAGTTATGGGTTGTGATTGTTATGAGTTGTCGGTTATCGGTTATCGGGTATCAGGTTGAAGTAAGAATTTCGAGATTCGAGGACCAGTTTTGAGTTTTGAAATTACAGATTCAGGTAGGGCTAAATCTTAATTGCTTTTAGCTCTCTTTTCTCTGTGCAACTCTGTGAAACCTCTGTGGATCTCTGTGTAATTTCTTTTCTTACACAGAGTTACACAGAGAACCACTGAGTTGCACAGAGATTACTTAACTAACTACGAGCCAAACTGAATCTTAAACTTCAGAATTCAAAACTGGTCCTCGAATCTATAAATTCCTTCTTCCACCTTTTCTCAAACTTGAGCCTTGAGCCTTTTTACTGGAACAGGTTGATCAGTCCCCCCGTGTGCCAGAAAAGCACCTGGTCAGTCTCTTTGAAAAAGCCCTTCCGTGCATAGGCAATCAACGCCGCAGCGGCTTTGGCAGTGTAAGTCTGATCGAGGAGGATTCCTTCGGTTTCGGCAAAGATTTTTTCGGCTTCAAGCGATTCATCCGACGGAATTCCATAACCCGGACCGATAAAACCGGTTTCCACCCGGATCTCATCAGGTTTAATCAGATCCTTCATTTTCAGCCGCTTCTGGATCGGACCGGCAGCGGCCATGATCTCCCCGCGGATCTCCTCTACCGAATTATCGGCGCTTACCCCGATGATCCGGGCATTCATTTTGAAAAGGCGCCTGCCCACTTCCAGTCCGGCCTGTGTACCACCGGATGAACAGCTGTGAAAAATATAATCAAACCGGAAACCCATGGCCATTTCCTGGCCGTTCAACTCTTCCATGGCCTTCACAAACCCGAGTGAGCCAATCTCATCCGAGGCACCCAACGGGATCGCGTATACTTTTTTGCCTGATTTTTCAAGCTCCTCCTGCACCACCTGCATCTTTACCGAACGTTCCTGCCGGGAACTTACATAATGGATCATGACCCCCATCTTGTGGTTGATCAGCAGGTTGGCGGTCGGTTTGGCCGGAATAACACCATTTAATACGAGGACTACCTCAAATCCGAACCGACGGGCGGTCTGGGCGGTGATACGGGCGTGGTTCGACTGGATCCCTCCGCAGGTGATAACCGTATCGGCACCCAAACGCAGGGCTTCAGCATAACAGTATTCCAATTTGCGTACCTTATTGCCCCAGACCAGGGATCCGATATAATCGTCATGCTTGACATATACTTCCGGCATGCCGGGAACTGCCTGCCGGAGACGGTCGCACCGCTCCACCGGGGTGTTGAGTGGGGCGATCGATACTTTTGGGATGGATGATAATCTGGTCATGGTGAGCCCCCGGCCTGAAGGCCGGGGTTAATGATGTCTATCGGGGTTTATTTTCTATACCGGCAAGGAATCCGGCAATCCAGAGCCTGGCTTCATCGATTTCTTCATAAACAACCGAAACGATCCCGGGCGAACCGGAAATCATCCCGGACAGCCTTTTATCCTCATTTTTACGGTACAGGCAGAGGATCGGCTTGCCCATCTCCACGGCTCTTCCCAATTCGTAGCCCACTCCCAGGCTCGGCGTCGAAACCTCCGCAATGACCACATCGCTGGATTTTAGCCAGGTCAGGTCCCGGTCATGGATCTGGCAGGGCGGGATCTCCCGCTCATCCACCAGGTCGAGACGGCCGATGTGCTCGGTAAGCACCGTACCGAAATCTTTCAGGTAAGTGATCAGGTCGTTATACAGCTGCGCATCCTGCCTTCCGCCGCGGATCGATCCGCTGAAATAAATCCTTAAGCTGTCTGAATCCATATAGCCTGTTACTTTTTCCGTGTTAAAAAACGATTCGAAAGGTACAACAATATCCCATTTCCGATCCCCGACCAAAGGGATTAACACTATTTTACCTGTTCCGGTTTTTGTATTTTTATAACACCTTTATTCTAAAGTGAATCGGTATGGACACAAAAACACTTTACCGCCTGCCGAAGGATAACACGGCTGTTCTGATAATTTCCCTGTCAGGCATTATCCTTCACCTGGTATTCCTTTCCCGGCTTGAGTTTCACCGCGATGAACTGCTGTACTTTTCACTGGGCGGGCATCCCGCGCTCGGTTACCATTCGGTTCCGCCGCTGATCGGATTAGTTTCCTGGATCCTGTCGCACACCCTGGGATATTCACAGTTCGCCGCGCGAATCATCCCGGCTTTCCTGGGGGGAGCGCTCATCTATGTAGCCGCGGAAATCACCCGGGAATTGAATGGTGGAAAATTCGCACGGATCCTGACAGCAGTCTCCCTCCTGTGCTCGCTGATATTCCTGCGTGCGTTCAGCATGATTCAGCCCGTGCCGTTCGACATTTTTTTCTGGACCCTGACGCTGTATTTTTTTATCAGGTTCATGAATACCGGCACCCACGGACCCCTGATCTGGTTTTTCATCACCCTGGCCGTCGCTTTTCTGAATAAATACAATATCATTTTCCTGGCATTCCCGATGGGATTGTTCATCTTAGCCACGAACTATCGCAAGCTGCTGTCAAACAGATTCTTTTACATAGGACTGGGACTGGCCTTCCTGATCGTCCTGCCCAATATTATCTGGCAGGTCGTTCACCAGTTTCCGGTAATCAGCCACATGAGTGAACTGAAAGAGACGCAGCTGTCGAAGATGAATCCCCTGACATTTTTAACGGAACAGCTGCTGATAGTATATCCGGCCACCCTGATCGCGCTGCCCGGCCTTTTCTACCTCATACTGTCCAAAGACCTGAAACCATTCCGGATGCTGGGGATAATCATGCTGGTCATTGTCCTGCTGTACCTGGTTTTGCAGGGGAAAAGCTATTATGCCGCGGGAATTTATCCATTTTTGATCGCCGCAGGTTCCCTGTTTTTTGAGCGGTATCTGCGGACCCTGGTCCCCCAGGCAATTGTTTTGCTTATACTGCTTTATGCCGGGATAAGGATCCTGCCGATGGGGATACCGGTTTATTCCCCTGAAAAACTGGTTGCCTATTTTGATAAAGTCGAAAAAAACACCGGCAACAATGCGATACGCCGTTATGAAGACAACGATTACCACCCTCTTCCCCAGGATTATGCAGATATGCTCGGATGGAATGAGCTCACGGAGATCACTTCCCAGGCCTGGAATAAATCCGGGAATAAAGGCAGCTGTATCATCTTCGCGGAAAATTACGGGGAGGCCGGTGCCATTACCGTGATCGGCAAGAAGTACGGCTTGCCCGATGCCATCAGTTTTAGCGATGCTTTCCGGTACTGGGCGCCGGAGTCATTCAGCTCCGAAATAACCGACGTAATTTACATCAACGGTGAACTGGGCGGAGATGTGGCGCAATTATTCGGGAAGATCGAAGAGATCGGAAGGATCACCAACCCACTGGCCCGGGAGTTCGGCGTACAGGTCTATCTGTGCAGGGAGCCGAAGCGGAGCTTCAACCAGTTCTGGGCGGACGCGATAAAATCCAAAAAATAACAGTTGTCAGTTCAAGGTCCGGTGCCTGAACTCCGTTGGCGTGGTACCGGTATATTTCCGGAATGCGGTCTGGAACGAGCTCTTGGAATTGAACCCTACATTATACATAACTTCCAGAATGGTAAGCTCTTTCCGCACCGTACCCGCCATCAGCCTTTTTGCCTCCTCGATCCGGTAGTGATTGATGAAATCAAAAAAATTCTGATTGAATTTCGAGTTGATGACCTGCGACAGGTATCTGGGTGATATTCCGGTTTTATCGGAAAGCTCTTTGAGGCTGATCTCCGGATCGAGATAGAGTTTCTCCTTTTCCATAATCGTCCTGATCTTTTGAGCATATCCTGCACTTTCGGTATCCGAAAGCCCGCTTCCCACGTATTTGGTAGCCTCGATGATACCCGTCTGTTCCCAGGATTGCTCCATGCTCCTGTAAACCAATATAGTGGCAAAGATGAAATTAATGGCAATGGAACAGAGGGTGAGCCACCGGAAGAGGCCGGGGTTGCCAGTTTTCAACCAGGATATCACGGTTGATGCCAGGTCGGTAATCCACATCAGGGTAAAGGCCATCAGGATAAACAGCAGCCAGTTCAAACTGATATGCCTGACTTCCGCAAAATGATTCCGGATCTCCCGCCGGTATTGATAAAAGATGATGAATATCCTCGACAGATAATAGATAATCAGCAAGTTCAGAATAATGCAAGAAATATTCGATTCGATACGCACCGTACTGCCGAAATCCGTCGTCGAGGGCGCTGCCAACCGGATTCCAAGGACCAGGCCCGTATAGGTAAACACAAGTAAAAATGGCATCACATGAATCCAGTCGGGTCGTTTTAGCCGGAATGACTGCACCAGGAGCGAACGTACATACAGGTAAAGCAGCGGCGCGAGCAAAAAGTAAAATGGCGTGACACCAATCCGGACCGGCTTGATCCGGCTGAAACATTCAAACTGGACAAGGAGAAAAAAGTTAGCCAGGAGAAAGGCTGCCAGGATACGCTGATTCAGGTTTCCGTGCCGGCGTGAAGTGAGGATTACCGCACCCAGCAATAAAAGCTGAAAGGCAGTGACAATGGTCAGAATATCGGTCAGGCTCCACAGCTCCATTTTTACTTTTTCTATCCCTTAAAAGTAACCGTATTCACCTCACAACCATCATTTGTTTCACCATCTTTTGTTCCCGGGCTTCGAGGCAATAGAAGTAGCTTCCCTGCTTCAGGCCGGAAACATCCAGCTGTAACCGGTGCAACCCGGGGGAAGATAATCCGACCGGATAATTCGATAAGATCCGGCCCGACAAGTCGGTGACTCTCAAGACAACTGTTTCAGTTTCAGGAAGATTGTAACTGATTGTGGTATAATTTGATGCGGGATTCGGATAGTTCTGAAGGAGCTGCGGCTGATCGATGATCACCGTGGTCGGAAATCCGGATGGGATGCCGGACCGGATATAGCCAGTAATAGCGGCACCGGCGCCTCCGTATGCTCCCATATCGTTCCGCATGCTTCCTTTTGCCGGGTATTTTGCCATTCCCGGTTGAAGGGGATCTTCGGGATCATTGTATATTGCAGTTGAATCCCCTTTATCGATGCAGGGTGACAATCCGGTCAGCTGAAAACCGTCGGCACCCGTCAGTGGATCCAGGTTGATATTGCCCTTGCCTGCCAGTCCGTTCTGAACATCGCAATAGGTTGCCTGAACCATGCCTCCCTCCGTATTATAGGTTTGCCTGGCTGCCGGCTTGTTCCCCCAGATGATGTTGTTGCGCAGCTTCAGGGTGCTGTTGTAGGCCAGCACACCTCCTGTCCCGGTGGTTGCTTCATTACTGATTATGGTATTATTTTCGATGATCCGCTCATCCGTTCCATGATAATTATAGGACCAGATGCCGGAACCTCCGTAATACTGGCTGCTCCCGGTATTGAACGCAATCAGGTTATTCCTGATGGCAACACCGGTATAATTAAGAACGATGCCGGCACCATACTTTCCCTGGTTGTAAGCTATTATATTATTGAGGATCTGAGGATTGCCATCTCCGATACGAATGCCTCCCCCGCCTGCGCTGGTGACTCCTCCGGTGGTGGACGTCGCCATGTTGTACACAATCATATTGTACCGTATGACAGGAGAGGATAATTCAATCAGGATCCCTCCGCCTTCGCGGTAATCTCCCGCACCATGGATATCCCTCCATTTGGTCCCTTTGCCACCGGTGATGGTGAATCCCTGAAGAACGGCTGTTGCATCTTCGCCGCGCGAGAAGATTACGCAGCTGGCCGAATCGGCTTGAACCGGCTGACTACCGTTGATAACGGTGGTGCGGATATAGGAAGTATCCCGGTCGAGATACCATAAACTGGTCAGCACGATATTTTTACCCCTGAAATTCAGGTTCTCAAAATATTCACCCGGGGATACCTCAACCGTATCACCATTCGAAGCAGCCCGGATTCCATCCCGGATGGTGGTTTGGTCGGCCGGAACCCGGATGATGCGGGCAAAGGAAAAATGGCAGGAGCCTGTCAGAAGCAGGCTAAACAGGATCAGTTTAAAAATAGACGTTTTCATATTTTTTCTTTTTAGCGGTACAAATATCCGCCGGCCGGCTGACCCAAACGACCGGATGCATGAAAACGAACCTTTTTTATACTTTCCCGTACCGCTCGATTTTCGGCAGGATGGTCAGATCGGCCATTTTATACATTTCCTGAATGAACTCATCATTGAAATTATAGATCCTGTCCTCGAACGGCATGGTATCTATACGGTCAAACAGCAACCCTTTGGCCTTTTCGATATCCTTGCCGTAAATATGAAATGAATCAGCCTGCCAGTTCAGCCGTCCCATTTTTACCGTCTTCCCCGACCGCTCCGAAATCTTATTGGCAATCTCCTCGCGGTTAAACTGAACAAATCCGAACATATTCATAAAGTTGGCGCCCCAGGCATCATTGCTGCGGAACCGGATATTGCAGTTAAGCCACCAGATACCCTCCTCATCTTCCAGAATCCGGTACCACAAAGATTGAAGGCACGGGGGATCATACACCTGGGCATCGAGATCGGGCATCCAGGTAATCATCTGGGCCTGGCGGGTAAAGGGCTGTTTCACCAGTTTACTGATCACCTGTTCAACCTGGTCCACCGTAAACCCTGCGATATAGGAGCTGGATTTATCGGATATATCCTTCAACTCCTTCCACGATCCGTAAGCTGCCATTCTTCCATGGTAGGTATACTCCCACCGGGTATCATCCGGATCGTTCATGTTTTTAACCCAATGATCTTTAAATCCTTTTAATTCAAGGACATATTCCCTCAAATCATCGATACCTCCCGGGAAAGCCTTATGGATCATCGGATCGGTTTCAGGCTCCAGAATCGTAATATTCATCGTGCTGTCGATGCTCAGCGGATCGCCAGGCTTATCATATTGAGTTTTTATACGGAACCCTTCGTAATACAACTTGACGAGTGCCTTTTCGTAAGCTTCGGCCAGGGTTTTTTCAACCACATGCAAAACCGGGATATTCATAGGAAAAAGTTTTTAGGATAAAGTTCGTTGTCGAAAATAAACAATTAAAAGTAGAGTTGGCAACTCTATCTGTATCATATACACGAAATGATTATCTTTATCAATAAACCATCACAATATCTTATATGAAAAGATCTACACTCCTGATTGGCACCCTCCTTCTTTCCTCCTGCCTCTTCGCGCAAACAGTTACTCAACCTGCCACTCCCGGCCTGAAGGGCAATGGCCAGGTATTCTATCTCGAGACATTCGGTTGGGAAAACCCGTCCGATTTGAAAGGATGGACGGCTCCCGCCGGGTTCTATATGGAAGATCCAACGGATAACGGTTACAACTGGCATTGGTGGGGCAACGACAGCCTGGTTGACTCCAAATATACCAGGGAACCTCCCATGCGTTCCACAACTGCCGAAAACGGCAATTTGTGCCTTTTCCTCTCGAGGTACAACGAATTTTTAACTGACTGGATAGACGTAAATAATTCGGTTGTGTTCCCTAAATTCGATTGTTCCGCACATGGAACGGTGGTTGTGAGTTATGAAACCTGCTTTATGTGCTATGAAGACAACAGTACCTGGAAAATGTTTATGGAAGTATCAGTGGACGACTGGCTTCACTCAGCTCAATACGACGTGAGCTTCGGTGTCAACCACAAAGGCCGTCCTGAAAAAACCACTCCCGGGAAGCCGGTTATCTTTCAGGCCAATATTTCCGATGTGGCTGCAGGACAACCAAACGTCCAGATAAAATTCATATGGAAAGAAACCGGCGCATATTTTTGGCAAATTGATGACTTTAAGCTTTCTGAGGCCTGGGACAACGACCTCCAGATGAAATTTGCCCAAATGGAATGGAATGATGGGGATGATGTAACTAAGATGACTCCCCTTTTCATGATACCAAAATCGCAGCTTGCCGGCAATTCCTTTACCAATTTCAAAGCCGCTGCAATAAACTTTGGCGAATATGATCAGGAAGACGTCTATTTCGAAGTGGATATCACCAAAAACAGCCAGAACATATTCCATAAAGAAGGAGCGAAAAAAAATATTTTCACTTTGGTAACCGATACAACCGAAATCACTGACCTATTTACTCCGACTGAATTTGGTCATTATAAAGTTGTCTATAACTACAAGGCAAAGGATGCTGATAATACTCCGGAGAACAACACAAAAGAGGCCTATTTCAATGTTATGGACAGTGTGTTTTCTCATGCGGATGGTACCGCCGAAGAAGCGTGCAACTGGGGTATTGAGACCTACAACGAAAATAATTTGCCCATGCTTAACCATGCAGTTGGCGTAAAGTATCACATTTTTAACGATTGTGAAGTTAACTCCATTTCCGCCTATATTTCCGGCGGGATAGCTGATGGCCTGACTGATTTCCGATTCGCATTGTATTATGTTCAGGCAGATAGCGATCCAACATTACCTTTTGAGCTTCTTACGACTGACTATGTGGTGTACGACTCAACAATGATCGGGAAATGGGTCACTATGCAGCTGGGCAAGGACGGTGAATCAGAATTCCTTTCAGCAGGTGATCTGGTGTATGCAGCTGTAGAATACAACAACCAGCACACCGAATACCTGATCCAGAGGTACGACAGTTTCAAGATTGGAGCCGACTATTCCTTCAAGGTTCTGGATCCGGTAAGTGTTGGTAAAGGAGATGCCGCTGGCTGGTCGACCGGTGGCTTTATTTCGGAAAGAAACCTGATGATCCGCTTAAATCTCAACGAACATAACAATATTGTTGACGGCGTTGATCACTCAACCGCCATAAACGAGCTAGGCCAAAACTTCCCGAATCCTTACAGCCGGGCAACCAGCATCTCTTATAAATTGGCTGACCAATCGCCTGTGAGGCTGATTATCAGGGATATTACCGGCCGAATCATTCAGCACCGTTCTGAAGGTATTCAGGCCGCTGGCGTGCATACCATAAACCTGGATGCTGCCGGTCTTGATCCGGGAGTATATTTTTATACCCTCAATGCCGGCAATTTCAAAGAAACCAAAAGAATGACAGTAAGCAAATAGGATTTACATCCGGTTTCCCTTGAGAATAGAGTTGACAGCATAAAGAAAAGCTGTCAACTCTATTTTTTTGATATATTTGTTAGTGTTAAACAAACAATTATTCTCATGAAAAAACTCTCTACACTTATTCTTTTTTTATGCCTTATTTCACAAGCATTTGCGCAGATTAACAAACCCGCAACCCACGCCTTGAAAGGAAACGGCCAGGTATTCTTTACAGAAACTTTCGGTTGGGAAAATCCGGCTGATTTGAAAGGATGGACGGCTCCCGCAGGGTTTTATATGCTGGACCCGAATGATAATGGGTTTAATTGGCATTGGTGGGGCAACGATAGCCTGATTGCTGCTGCCCTCACCAAAGAACCACCCATGCGCTCCACAACCGCTGAAAATGGCAGTTTGTGTTTATTCCTTTCCAGATACAATGAATTTAACGTTGTTACACGGATAGATCTGGATAATTCCGTTGTGTTTCCGGTCATCGACTGTTCTTCACATGGCACAGTAGTGGTAAGCTACGAAACCTGCTTTATGTGTTACAACGCAAACATCACCTGGCAAATGCTGATGGAAGTCACGGTTGATAATTGGCTTCATGCAGCTACATACGACGTGAGCTTCGGTGTCAACCACAAAGGCCGTCCGGAAAAAACCACACCCGGGAAGCCGGTTATCTTTCAGGCCAACATTTCCGATGTTGCTGCAGGACAACCAAATGTTCAGATTAAATTTACCTGGCGGAAAACTAGTCTCTATTTTTGGCAAATTGATGACTTTAAACTCTCCGAAGCATGGGATAATGACCTTCAGATGAGATATGCCCAGATGGAATGGACCGATGGTGATGATGTTTCAAAACGGACTCCTGCTTTTATGATGCCGAAATCACAGCTTGCCGGCAATTCATTTACTAATTTCAAATCGGCCGCACTCAACTTTGGTGAATACGATCAAACCGACTCCTATTTCGGAGTGGATATTTCTAAAAACAATCAAAATGTTTTTCATGCAGAAGGGGCTAAAAAGAACCTGTACACCCTCATGACTGATACAACCCTGATCACCGATGCCTACACTCCAACCGAATTTGGACACTACAAAGTGGATTATTATTATAAATCAAATGAAACTGACAATACCCCTGAAAATAACAAGAAATCAGCCTATTTCGATGTAACCGACAGCGTCTATTCTCATGCTGATAATTCTTCGGAGGAAGCTTTCGTCTGGGGTTTTGAATCTTATGGTGCCGTAGGGTATCCGAACCTGAACCTAAAGATGGGTGTGCAATATAAAATCTATGGGGATTGCGAGGCGACCTCTATATCCGCCTATATTGCCGGCGGACGGGCTGATGGACTGATTGATTACCAGTATGGACTCTATTATGTGCCGGTAGGTGAGGAAGACAATACCCCTGTTGAACTTTTGGTAAGCGAATTTGTTGTATACGATTCAACAATGATCAACAAATGGATCACCCTCCCGCTCACAAAAGATGGTGAATCCGAATTCCTCAAAGCCGGTGATCTGGTTTATGTATGCGTTGGATATAACAATCAGCATACCGACTTAGACTCAAAACGCTATGAAAACCTAAAGATTGGTGCCGATCAATCTTTCAAGATTCTTGATCCGGTAAGCATTGCGATGGACTCAGCTCAAAACTGGGTTAAAGATAATAGTTACATCAATGAACGGATACTAATGATCCGCCTTAACATCAACGACCACTCAAATATCAATGATGGAGTAGATTTAGCCCGCACGGTAGCTTCGGTTGGTCAAAACTATCCCAACCCGTTCAACCGGACTACCAGTATATCCTATGAACTCAATAACGAATCAGAGGTCAGTATTTCGGTTATGGACCTTACCGGCCGCATGGTTATGGACATTCGGAAAGGATTACAGCCAACAGGTAAACACATCATTCAGCTTGATGCTTCGGGCCTCGATGCCGGTATTTACTTATATACTTTGAAAGCAGGGAGCTTTACTGAAACGAAAAGAATGACCGTAGCGAAATAGGTATCGGGTATCGGGTATCAGGTATCAGGTATCAGGTATCAGGTATCAGGGATCAGGTATCAGGGATCAGGTATCAGGGATAGATTGTATAATATGAGGGGTTATGGTCTGATTTCAAGGATCATAACCCCTCTTCTTCCCCCCCCGAAACCTGTCACTCATCACTCATACTCATCACTTTTCCTGAAACCCGATACCCGATACCTGACACCCGATACCCGATACCCGACACCCGATACCTGACACCCGACACCTGATACCCGACACCTGATACCTGATACCCGACACCCGATACCTTGCATTAACATGCTTATATATCCAAAAACATATATATTTACCGCATTAACCTAACCGATTGATTGTACATGATTAGAAAAGTACTTGTCGCTAACCGCGGCGAGATCGCTTTGCGGGTTATGCGTTCCTGCCGGGAGATGGAAATACTTACGGTTGCCGTGTTTTCGGCTGCCGACCGCACCTCGCAGCATGTTCGCTATGCCGACGAAGCCTACCCGATCGGTCCTGCCCCTTCCAGTGAATCCTATCTCAATATGGAGAAAATTCTGGAGGTCGCTAAAAGATGCCAGGCTGATGCCATACATCCCGGATACGGATTCCTCTCTGAAAATGCTCAGTTTTCATCACGGTGCCGTGAGGAAGGAATTATCTTTATCGGACCTTCACCTGAAGTTATCAACACCATGGGCGACAAAATCACTGCCCGCGAAACCATGGTTAAGTCGGGCGTTCCGGTTGTTCCCGGAACAAACGACAAGCTTGTCTCCGATGAGCAGGCAATTGAAGTAGTCCTTGCAATAGGCCTTCCGGTTATGATCAAAGCCTCCGCAGGTGGCGGCGGTAAAGGAATGCGGTTGGTGAAGACTGAAAAGGAGATCCTGCCCTCCCTTCGTGCTGCCCGGTCGGAAGCTAAAGCCGCCTTCGGCAACGATACCGTTTATGTCGAGAAATTTGTCGAAAACCCGCATCATATTGAATTCCAGATACTGGCCGACCAGTATGGCCATGTGATCCATCTTTGTGAACGGGAGTGTTCGGTGCAACGACGACATCAGAAAATCGTTGAAGAAACCCCTTCGCCTCTTCTGACTCCGGAAATCCGTGAACAAATGGGCCGTCATGCCGTTCAGGCTGCCAAATCAGTCAGGTACGAAGGAGCTGGTACCATAGAATTCCTGGTCGATAATAATCTGAAATATTATTTTCTGGAGATGAATACCCGCCTGCAGGTTGAACATCCTATCACCGAGCGCGTGATCGGCGTCGACCTGGTGAAGGAACAGATCCTGATAGCTGCCGGCCAACACCTCAAAATCAAACAGTCGGATGTTGTACAAGGCGGACATGCCATTGAATGCCGTATTTACGCCGAAGATCCCGACAATAACTTCATGCCCAGTCCGGGCAAAATCCGCCATCTCACCGAACCTCTGGGATTAGGTGTCAGAGTCGATGGCTATGTGTATGAAGGTTATGAAATCCCGATATATTATGATCCGCTGATCTCTAAACTGATCGTTTGGGGCTCTAACCGTTACGAGGCAATCCAGGTGATGAAGCGTGCCCTGAATGAATACAAGATCACAGGAATTAAAACATCGATTCCGTTTCTGGAGCGGATCATGGAAACCACTGATTTTATTCTCGGTCAATACGATACCGGATTTATTGAGAATAACCGCGATACACTTTTTAATTCAAAGGTTTGCAACCTGAGCTGCCAGGATGTTTCAATCATGGTTGCCTACGTGGACTATCTTAAAAGAAGGGAGAAACAACAGGCTGACACCACGACTTCTCCGGCAGAATCAGCATGGAAAACAGCCGGAAGAAGAAGGAACGTGAGGACGTAAGGACGTGAGGACGTGAGGAAGTTAATAACGTGAAGAACGTGAAGAACGTAAAGAACGTAAAGAAGGTTGGATGGTTATGTGGATTATGTAGGGGCGTCCTGCGGACGCCCGTGTCCTGCGGACGCCCGGTCACCGACAGACGATCGAATATTAAATGAAATGATTTATTAAAAATGCAGATTGAATTACCCAAACAGGAGCGTACAGCGGAGGTTGAAATCCTCGAGCATGAAGGCAACCGGTATGTTTTCAAAATTGATGATAAGGTTTTCGAGATCGACCTTATTGAGGTTTCAAAAGGGATCTATTCCCTGCTGAACGAAGGCCAATCATTCAATGTTGAGGCTATCCCGGCAAATAGCCCCACGAAATATACCGTAAATACATTCTTCCAATCGTTTGATCTGGAGATTATTGATGCTCAAACGAAATACCTCCGTAGCCGCAATCATGGACAAGCCGCTGACACCGGGAATCTAATCCGGGTACCCATGCCCGGAAAAGTTATGGAAGTTTTTGTTGAAGATGGCGATACTGTACAAGCCACCCAAACACTGGTGATCGTTTCGGCCATGAAAATGGAAAGCGAATACAAAGCCGGTCGCGACGGCCAGGTAAAAAAAGTTATGGTTAAACCGGGGGATACAGTTGACAGTGATCAGGTTATGATTGTTTTGGAATAAAAGGAACACTATGGCATTACAGGACAAATTTGATAAGCTCGAGAGGCAATTGAAAGCTGCCGAAATGGGCGGAGGCCAGGATCGTATTGATAAACAGCATCAGGCATGCAAGAAAACCGCACGCGAAAGAGTTCTTGCTTTACTCGATCCGGGATCATTCGTTGAAATGGATAAACTGGTAATGCACCAGAATCATGATTTCGGAATGGAGTGCAAAAAGATCCCTGGTGATGGTATGGTAACCGGCTACGGCAGGATTGACGGCCGGCTGATGTATGTTTTTGCCCAGGATTTCACGGTTTTTGGTGGAACCATGAGCCGCTCGAATGCCGATAAGGTGGTGAAGGTCATGGATCTGGCCATGAAAATGGGCGCACCTGTAATCGGCTTGAATGATTCAGGCGGAGCACGTATACAGGAAGGGGTGCAGAGTTTAGCAGGGTACGCTGATATTTTCTACCGTAACGTCAGGTCATCAGGTGTTATTCCACAGATTTCCGCTATCCTCGGACCCTGTGCCGGCGGCGCCGTATACTCTCCTGCACTTACCGATTTTATCCTGATGGTGGAGGAATCCAGCTATATGTTTGTAACAGGGCCGGATGTCATTAAAACCGTCACCCACGAAGAGGTAACCAAGGAAGATCTGGGTGGCGCCATGACCCACAACGCCAGAAGCGGTGTGGCTCATCTGATGGCATCAAATGATGAGCAAGCCATGATGATGCTCCGCGAGCTGATGTCGTACCTTCCCTTGAACAATCTCGAAAATCCGCCATACCATATCCCGGGTGATCAGCCCGACCGGATTGACATTGCCCTCCAGACTTTAGTCCCGGATGATCCGAATAAACCGTATGATATGAAGGAAATCATCACCTCGGTGGCCGATGATCACACCTTTTTCGAAATACAGCCCTTCTATGCAAAAAACATGATTATCGGCTTTGCCCGCCTTAACGGACATCCGGTAGGCATTGTGGCTAACCAGCCCGCT
Source organism: Bacteroidia bacterium (assembly GCA_026391235.1). Next base: position 16,036 of record JAPLDV010000532.1, read on the forward strand.
CACCTGGCCGGCTGCCTCGATATCAGCTCATCGGTTAAAGCAGCCCGGTTTGTGCGCTTCTGCGATGCGTTCAATATTCCGCTGATCACCCTGGTTGATGTTCCCGGATTCCTTCCCGGTACCGGTCAGGAACTCGGCGGAATCATCAAGCACGGAGCCAAACTGCTCTATGCATTCTCCGAAGCTACCGTGCCTAAGATTACCCTGATTACCCGTAAAGCTTACGGCGGCGCTTATGATGTGATGTCGAGCAAACACATTGGCGCCGATATAAACTATGCCTATCCGACCGCCGAAATCGCCGTAATGGGCTCCGATGGCGCAGTCAATATCCTCTACCGAAATCTGGATGATGAGGGCCGCGCATCAGCTATCGCCGATTACAAGGAACGATTTGCAAATCCCTTCAGTGCAGCAGAATTAGGGTATATCGATGAGATCATATTCCCAAAAGATACCCGTATGAAACTTATTCAGGCATTGGATATGACCCGGAACAAAAACTATTCAAACCCAAGTAAAAAGCACGGCAATATCCCCCTGTAAAATTTTGTATCATGATGGTGTCGATGGCACCACTGTTAATGGATTTCAGCCGTCACTGCTAACTTACACGGTTGTTCTGCCCTCCGGAACCAGCATAATCCCGACCATTACTGCAGAGGATGGTATTACATTCAGAACTTATGAAATCACCATTAGATATCCTATGAGTGGAATTAATGACATTAATGATCAACTGAACCTCCGGATCATCTGTGGTTCAATGGTATCTTATCACACCCTCATCATCGACTAACGATGGGCTAAATCAGGCTGCGGATCCTGAAGAAAACGAAGAAGGCCAGCAAGGATAAAAAGAAAAGATCCCTCTTCCATCCCTTTTCCACTCTTAAAGCCCAGAAGGTCATCAGGTAACTCACCGGGATGATCAGCAACCACAGAACTTCAACCGAAACCGTTTCCAGGAAAACCGTCATTAACAAAATAGAAACGAACAATAGAAAGTTGGCTTGAAACAATTGGCGCGACTGGATTTTTGGATTTCGGTATTTCACAGAGGCGACTATTGTCCAGGTCAGGATTAGCCCAAACCAGGCTGCAATAAAGGGCTCCTTGGAAATAAACTTTGGAAGAAGTGATTCACGCAATTTGAACCATGAGAAAAAGGTGTCAATTTCATAATTCAGATCTCCCATCAGAAACCAAAAAATCGCCAATAACACGGCCGGCATCACTATTCCCATCAAACTAACCAGCCAGTGCCGCCATCCGGTAGTCACCATCAGCAGGAGGCCTGTCAGGATAGCAGGAATAAGAAAACATACCGGAGGGTAGAGCAGGATTGCAAGTCCCCAGGAGAATCCAATGGCAAAAACAATGGAATAATTCGTTTCCTCTTTATATAAATCTAATAGAAATCGCTGACTCAGAACAATAAACCCTGCAGCCAGAAAGGCCGGATGAAACAGAAAAAAATGGCCGTTGGAGGCAATCAGGCATAGGAATACATAGGCGATGGCATATGACCTGAGTCCCATCATCAAGTTCTTCATATCTGATTGTACAAGCAACACGGCAGTAAGAACCGATATCAGGAAGGTGGGCACAACCTGAACCCACAGAGGCAGGTGGGCCATTTCCAGCCATAATGGATAGAGCCATCCATCTGAAGGCTGATAAAAGAATCCGTTGCCGTAAATATTACCAGGCTGCAAACTTCCCGGGAGGAACCAAGCAATGCCGAACAGGATCAATCCCAAAACCGGCATCATGACTTGTACAGTAAAACTGATCGACCGGATAAACCCAAACATAGCAGTTGGTTTTACAGATCAAAACCGATATCTCTTCGATAATACATACCTTCAAATGAGATACCCTGAGCGGTTGTATATGATTTTTTCAGTGCCTTTTTCCAGGAAGAATCCAGCGATGTAAGCGCCAGAACCCGGCCGCCGTTGGTAACAACCTGTTTGTTGCGAATGGTAGTCCCGGCATGAAAAACTATCCCATCGGTGTTGGTTTCCAATCCCGAAATTGGCAACCCTTTTTGATAATCACCGGGATATCCGCGTGAAACCAGCATTACAGTGGTAGCCGATTCACCGGAAATCTCAATCTGTTTTTCTTTTAAGCGTCCGTCAGCTGTGGCAATGAAAAGATCCAGCAGATCGGATTTGATTCGCGGAATCACCACTTCACTCTCAGGATCTCCCAATCGTACATTATATTCAATAATAAACGGTTCGCCTTGAACACTAATCAACCCAAAAAAAATAAATCCCTGATACCTGATGCCCGACACCTGTAACCCTTTAATCGTTGGTTCGATAATTCTGACCTTTACTTTTTCCAGGAAAGGCGGGTTCGCAAACGTCACAGGAGAAACGGCTCCCATGCCTCCGGTATTCAATCCTGAGTCACCCTCGCCAATCCTTTTATAATCCTTAGCTTCCGGCAGCATTAACCAGGAATCACCGTCGGTGAGGACAAATACGGAAAGCTCGATGCCGTTTAAATACTCTTCAATCACAACTTTTTTCCCTGCCGCTCCAAACTTGCCGGCAAACATTTCCTTCAATTCAACCAGCGCCTCCTGCGGATCATTTACAATAACCACCCCTTTCCCGGCAGCCAGGCCGTCTGCTTTAAGAACGTAAGGCGGTTTCATGGTTCCGATGAAAGCACTTGCCTCCTCGATGGATTCGTTTCCCTTTCCCAAAGTAAATGTGCGGTACCGGGCAGTTGGAATGCCGAATTTTTCCATGAAATGCTTGGCAAAATCTTTACTTCCTTCAAGCATGGCTCCGGCTGCTGATGGGCCGATTACTCCTACCCAGCGAAGGTCGTCCTGATCCTTGAAATAATCGCTGATCCCTTTTACCAGCGGGTCCTCCGGACCAACCACGACTAGCTTGATCTTTTCGCTCCTCACCAGTTGTGCCAAAGCGGGAAAATTATCCACAGCAATCGGCACATTGATCCCGCATTGTGCGGTTCCCGCATTTCCAGGGGCAATAAAAAGTTTTGTCAGCGATGGACTCTGTGTCAGTTTCCAGGCTATGGCATGTTCCCGTCCACCCGAGCCAATAAGTAATACATTCATACGAATTTTCTGCGTTAAATAATAGCCGAAAGGTACTAACTTATCGGCTTAAGTAACTTTTTTTCATCCAGTGCCAGGAACTTGTATCCTGCCCTCGAGTAATGGTCCAAAACCCTTGGCAGGGCGTATTCGAGGTTCTTCCGGGCTTTCAGGTTATCATGAAAAACTATAATACTCCCTGGCCGTGCCTTGGAAACAACATTGTACATAACCATACGGGGTTCAAGTTCCCTGTCATAGTCCATGCTGAGTACATCCCATAAAACAATCCGGAAACGGGGCATCAGTATGCGGGCTGCCCATGGGCGAATTCGACCGTAAGGAGGCCTGACCAACCGTGAATCAATCACTTTCCGGGCTTTGTAAACGTCCTTCACAAAACGCCTGAGCCCCGTACGGTAACTGTTCAGGTGACTGAAAGTGTGATTACCCACCGCATTTCCTGCCTCAAGGATCTTTGCGTACACCTCCGGATTCTTCTTCACGTTCTCTCCCACACAGAAAAAGGTGGCCCTGGCCCCATATTTCTGCAACTCTTCTAAAATCCACTCGGTTAATTCCGGTACGGGCCCATCATCGAAGGTTAAAAAAAGTACCGGCTCCTCAACCGGAATTCTCCAAATCATGCTCGATGAAATTTTACGGATCCATCCGGGTGGCTTAACAAACAGCAAAATCCTGAGTTTTGTTCCTAATTTCATCTTGCTCCGATTCCCAATTGATCAATTAATGTGTTAATCTCCTGCACTAACCCAACCTGGTTGTAGGCCTCAGCCAGTCGCCTGATTTCTCCAATGAGGGAAACATTACGCTGTGCTTCATCCGACATCATTGCCCCGAATTTCTTTTCCACGCTGATTATATACCTGATATCCTGGTTAATATCCTTCAGATATCCTCTCAACAAAGTATTACCCTTGTCTGGTGCACCTGCCCTGTAGTATATTTCGGCCAATCCGGCTGTCAGCACATCATTCGGAAAACTCTCCGAAGGTAACAATTCATTGACCCGGTCAACCACCGCCAGGGCAGAATCCGGTTTCCCCTCCACAATAAGGGCATCCGCCAGATCCGCAAACCGCTGGCGAAGCCTGATTATCAATGATGTTCCCCCATCGAAAAGTATTCATAAGGCGATCGAATAAAATGCCGGTATTGATTGAACCGGTTAATCCGGATTCATCCTTTTCCCGTATCGGAACCAGCCGGTAGGCGAATCCTTCCATACGGAAATATTGTTGCAATCCCAGAATATTTTCATGACCGATCGAAGTAAAATAGATAGGCCTTTCCCAGCTATTATGCGCGATAAGGTCGAGTATCATCAGATCATTTTTATAGATGGATGAGCGGCGCAGTTCCCATATGATTTCGGGTACGATCAATCCGGCATCTTCCGGCGGAACCGTGCCGTTAGCAATAACCTTCGCGCGGTCAACGGCTAAGCTTAACTTGCGAGTCGGAATGTAATTTATTGATCCCCCACCCTTCAGGGGAACTTTGGCTGATTCATTATCGCTGGAAACGAAATCAATCAGGCGAGCGAGATCAACAGTGTCATTAATCTGCTCAATTACAGGAATATAGTCACGTTTTCCCGGACCGTACTGCTGGCGGGTTAACGAAAAAGGTACCGGATCCGAAAGCCAGGCTTTGCGTTTCATCTGGTCGATGTACCAATCAGCAGCCAGGTAAGGCAGACAAATCACACGTACATCCGTGCGGATTCCTTCCACCTCCTGAGCATACCAGAGCGGAAAAGTGTCATTATCGCCACTTGTAAACAGAATTGCGTTTGGCGCACAGGAATTCAGGTAATTATATGCAAAATCCCGTGCAATAAATCGGTTCGAGCGATCATGATCATCCCAGTTCTGTATCGCCATCAGCACCGGTACGCCCAACGCCAATGCACCTGTCATCCCCGCGAAAGCGGGGACCACCTTCCTTACTACGAATGCCTTCCCTGTCATCCCCGCGAAAGCGGGGACCACCTTCCTTACTACGAATGCCTTCCCTGTCATCCCCGCGAAAGCGGGGACCCTTATCCTCCCTGCACCTCTGCTTAATGCACCCGCACCAATACCCACCCAAATCGTAAACGCATAAAACGATCCCGCATATGAATAGTCGCGCTCCCGGGGCTGGTTGGGATATTGATTCAGATAAATAACGATGGCTATCCCGGTAAATACGAATAAAAGAAAAACTACCCAAAAGTCTTTCGGCACCCGCTTGTACTGATAAAAAGCGCCCGCTAATCCCAGAAGCAGAGGCAGAAGGAAATACTTATTCCTCGACTTGCTATTCCGGTCATGATCCGGCAAAGCGTCCTGCGGTCCGAGCCGGGCTTCATCGATAAATCCGATTCCGCTGATCCAGTTACCGTTGCGTATACCGCCCTGGCTTTCCGTATCATTTTGGCGACCGGCAAAGTTCCACATGAAATATCGGAAATACATGTGACCAAGCTGGTAACTGAAAAAGAACCGTAGATTTTCAGTAAAGGTTGGCCGGTATTCAACCCTGGTTTTGCCGTTAGCATCGATTACTTCAATTGGTTTCCCCTTAATCCGCGCCCACTCTTTGTAAAGCTGTACATGATCCGGACTATTTTTCCACATTCGTGGGAAAAATGTTATGAAACGCTTATCATACACAGGTTTATACGTACGGTCTACTACTTTATATCGGCCATCGACCCGGTCGTATACCGGTTTCCCCGTTTTTTGCCCGGTAATTGGTGCATTATAGGTGGGTCCGATCAGCAATGGCCGGTCACCATATTGTTCGCGGTTAAGATAACCGGTCAGGCTGAAAACATTATCCGGATTATTCTGGTCCATAGGCGTATTAGCATTCGAGCGGATCAAAAGGATGGTATAGGATGAATATCCGGCCAGCAACAGAGTTATAGAAAGTAGAATGGTATTCCAGATTACTGATTTGCTGCGATGGGTTTCGCGAATCCCCCATCCCAAAACAACTACAACAATTACAACAAACACAACCAGTCCTGAAGCCAACAGATTAAGGAGATGCACTCCGATCGAGAGGCCTACAAGAAATGCGATCAAAAGAATCCAGCGGAGACTTCCGGGCTCATCAGCCTCCCTGTCCCAACGCAGGATAGCCCAGAAAACCACGGCTGTAAAAAGGGAACTCAGCGCATATACCTCACCCTCGACAGCAGAAAACCAGAAGGTGTCTGAGAATGCATAAACCAGAGAACCGACGACACCGGCAACAATGGAAGACACAGACACCGCGGAACTATTGTGGCTCCGCTCCCGCAAACCTTTCTGTATCAGCATCACAATCGTCCAATACAGAAACAATACCGTAAGTGCACTGGCAAGGGCTGACATCAGGTTGACCAATTGAGCAACATGCTCCGGTCCTGAGGCAAATAAAGTAAAAAAACGACCGAGCAGCATAAACAGCGGAGCTCCGGGCGGATGCCCCACTTCCAGGCGGTAGGCCGACGAGATAAACTCCCCGCAATCCCACCAGGAGACTGAAGGCTCAAGGCACAAGTAATAAGTAATAAGGGAAGTTAGAAGGACGAAAAGGGCGGCGAAAGGATGAAGGAGGCGGTAGTTTATTCTGCGTCTCCCGTGTTGTATCGTGTTCTCTGTCGTCACGCTAAAAATATTGCTTTGTCATTATCTTATTCATGAGTAGTCAAATATAGGGAAGATTCGATTTCAAAGGTGTTACTGTTCTGTTTTGGCCATCATCATCAGAAGGGCCACTTAATTATTGCTGAAACCATTATAATTAACCTATCTTAATCCCATGAAATAGAAATGGTGTTTTTTGGTTTCGGTCTTAGCAAAATTGCGATATGTACTTGACTTAAACAATATTTTTATGAGAGGGGTAACATCCATTTTGTTCCTGTTCCTTTTATTTCCGGTTTTTGGGCAGGATAAAGCGGTTATCAGAGGAAAGGTAACCGACTGGAAAACCGGACAGCCTATGATAGCGGTCAATATCAGTGTGAATGACAAGTGGGGGTCCATCACCGACAGTACGGGCAGTTATAAACTCCTACTTTCGCCCGGCCAGCACACTATCTCTTTTTACTTCGTTGGATATGAAACGCTTTCCGAAACAGTAACTGCTGTTGATGGTGAATCTGTTGATCGGAATGTACGCATGAAGGAGAGAACCAACGTTCTTGATGAGGTAGTGGTTAGTGCCGGACGTTATGAGCAGAAATTATCCGATGTAACAGTCTCGATGGAAGTTCTGAAAGCCCGCCAGATATCCAATCAGAATATCACCTCACTGGATATGATCCTGGAGAAAACACCCGGTATAAATATTCTCGACGGACAGGCGAGCATAAGGTGAGGAAGCGGGTACAGTTACGGTGCCGGCAGCCGTGTGCTGATGCTGGTGGATGACATGCCCATGATGACCGGTGACGCAGGGGATATAAAGTGGAGTTACCTTCCGGTTGAAAATATTAACCAGGTGGAGGTTGTCAAAGGCGCTTCGTCGGTATTGTATGGTTCATCGGCATTAAACGGAGTCATAAACCTGCGGAACCGGTTTCCCGGAGATAAGCCGGAGACCGAGGTGACCCTTTTCGCAGGGGGGTACCTGAAGCCCAGGAGAACAGAGATGGCCTGGTGGGATCGTACTCCGGTTTTTGGAGGGGCAACATTTTCGCACCTGCGGAAAATCGGAAATCTGGATGTCATGCTGAGCGGCAATTATTTCCGGGATGACGGATACCGTGAGAAGGAGTGGGAGAAGCGCGGACGGGGAAGCTTAAACCTGCGGTACCGCTTTAAAAAATTACCCGGGCTAACAGCAAGTTTATCAAGCAGCATAATGTCTGTCCATACTTCAGAATTTTTACTGTGGCAGAATGCTGACTCGGGGGCATACAGGCAAAATCCTGTATCTTATGCGCCTTACTCGGGATTGCGGTACAATGTTGACCCAAGTATCGAGTACCTCACGCGCAAGGGAGGCAAGCACACCCTGAAAACCAGGGTTTTCTCGGTTGGAAAATCAAATGAGCTGGAGAAGAACAAAAGCGGTGAGGCCAGAACACTGTACACAGATTACAGGTACCTGAAGAATTTTCGCAGCGGGATCGGATGGTCAACCGGGGTTTCATTAACAAGCATAAAGATTTTTGGAAACTTCTTCGACAACATTAATTCTGCAAATTATGCCGCCTATTCCCAGGTTGATGCAAGGCTGGGTAAAAAGATCAAGCTATCGGGGGGTGTGAGATGGGAAATGAATATGCTTGGCGGAGCGTTTTATAAATCATTACCTGTTTTTCGAACCGGCATAAACTACCAGGTAGCCAAGGTAACCTTTCTCAGGGGATCATTCGGGCAGGGTTATCGTTTTCCGTCGCTTGCCGAGAGCCACGCAAGCGCTGAAGTGGGCGGATTGAAGATATTCCCGAACCATGGCCTGCAGCCTGAAGATGGATGGAGCGCAGAAATAGGGGTAAAGCAGGGACTATCCTTGGGGAACTGGAAAGGATTTGCCGATCTCGCACTTTTCCGGACCCGCTACAGCGAAATGATCGAATACACTTTCGGCATGTATATGCCTGATTCCATAAAGATACCAGACTATAAATACCTGGGATTTAAAGCACTGAATATCGGGAATGCACGTATCACCGGAGCCGAGCTGACCATCACCGGTGAGGCAACCTATGGCCCCGTGGTTTTACGCATTCTCTCCGGTTACACTTTTATGCAGCCTATTGATATGGACAAATTAGCTGCAAATGGATCTGAGTCCGACGCCAGTATCCTCAAATACAGGCACAAGCATGAATTTAAAGCGGATCTGGAAGCGGAAATGAAATGGTTTCTTATCGGTGCAGGTTTTAGTTATACCAGTAGAATGATCAATGTCGACAATGTATTCACCAGTAGTTTAACCGGCAATTATTTTCTTCCCGGATTTCCCGATTACTGGAAGAATAATAACTCCTCCTTTTTAGTCATGGATCTGCGGTTTGCTTTGAATATCGGCAAATCCATCAGAATTAACCTGATCGCGAGAAACCTGCTGAACAAGGAATATATCGGCCGGCCCGGTGATATCGGGCCGCCCAGGAACCTCACTTTGCAGTTAAGGGTGAAATTCTGAAAGCCCGGGAGCCTGCATTCAAATTTTTTATATTAGCCCGCATGGAAAACAATTCGGAAGGTTTAAAGCGGGAAATCGGCGTCTGGGGGCTCAATGCCAATATGATCAACGGGATCGTCGGGGCCGCTTTCGGCAGGTATGCCGGGTTTCTCATTCCTTTATCACCATGGTCCTGAACGGTGGATGACCGTCTTCAGCAACTAAAATCAGGTAGGCCCCGGGCGACAGGCCGGAAATATCAACTGAAATCCCGGCATTGGGTATCGACCGGAGAAGCATACCCTGCATGGAAAAGATTTTTACCCCGGCGAGCTGTGACAATCCGTAGAGGTTCAATATCCCGCGGGTTGGATTGGGGTATACTCTGATAGGATCAATCCCGGTTTGCTGATGCCCGGTTGAGGTTGAATGATAGAAATAGTAATCCTTGCTGTCGAAAACATATGATTTGGTAAAAGCATCCCAGAAATACCAGATTTCGCGTGAAAGGTCGCCTTCGTTATCCAATGACCGGATAACCCTTGATTTTCGTTTCTGTGCGAGAGGGCCCGGCCTTCTTATCAGCGGGCCGGTCATTGTCTCGAGCGCGAGCCGCCCGGCAGGATCATAAACCCATTCCGTGCGGAACTGCTCCGTCAATGTGCCCAAACCTTCGCTGATTACCGATAAAACCGGTTGTCCTGATGAGTTGTAAACTCTTTCCTCCTTCCTGGTTGCTGTCCAACGGTTACCATAACCCTTTACTGATTCTGCAGTGAGCGTGAGATGGCCCGATTGATCAAATTCCTTAATGATTCTATTTCGCTGATCCTCTTGCCATTCATATTCTTGTCCGGCCAGGGTCCATCGGAAAAAGGCAAACTCGGTTTTTATTCCCAAAGAATCATAATACCATTCTGTTTTTCTCTGGTTGACCCAATCTCGGGCTGTAGGGTCCCAGAGCTGACAAAGTTCCTGTGTTTTCCTTCCGGGTCCGTCAAAAGTGTACAGCATTTTTTCCAAAGGGAGCCAGTCAGTGAGTGGGAGACCCCGGTCATAGGTGATTTTAGAGATGATGCGTCCAGCGTCATCATACTCAAACTCGTACCCGAAACCTGGGGCCCACTTTTTTTCCACAGCATTCCATCCGCTGAAAATGATGGAGACATTGTTCCCGCTGTCATCATAATTGTTCTCGGTTTTGCCCCTAAGCACCCATCCCGGTTCCTGGTCCTGCCAGCCATATAAGAAAGCCAAAATCTGGTTGCCCCTCTCATCGTAGGCGTATTCATATCTCCCCGTGCAACCGAAGCACTCCTGACCAAAAAACGTCATCCCGTTCCATTGGTTCGTCAAAGTATCCCAGAAAAAGATTGAATGGGAAGTCATTTGGCCGGCGTCATTGTATTCATTCGCGATTTTGTGGGTATTCGCAGAATCCCTGTCTGAAGTGTAGTAATAAGTCACGATGGAATCGATCAGTTTTTGCGCCACGAGGTTTCCGGTAATGAGGAATCCGCAAACAACAAAAAGGCTGTACTTTATGATGGCCCGGGCGGGTAGCATGGTGATCATTTTTTTACTGCAAACCCAAAGATAAAGAAATTATATACGTTTTGAAAATTTTAAATTCCCCTACCGGAAATGGTATCTTAATCCGGAAAATCTGATGCCGGCAAAAGGGCCGGCTCTAAGGGGGGCAGAAGGGCCGGCTCTGAGGCCGGCAGAAGGGCCGGCTCTAAGGCCGGCCCGTACGATTGTTCTGTCTGGGATAATAAAGAAGGCGCGATTAAAGGTCCCCCTGTTAATCAGGTTACCTATTCCAGATAAACCCCGGTCCCGATGTAATAATCCGTATCAGGAATCGGCTCCACATATCCCAGCTTTTTCTTTTCCTGGGTTTCTCCCGGTCTAACAAAGTAATACTCCAGATAACCGCCTCCCGATTTGGCCAGTTTGGTAAATTCGCGCGCCAGGTACAATCCGCGGGAATCGGTATAATCATTCAGGTTCTGTCCCTGCAGTTCCTTCTGGACGGCATGCGCTATGTTCACCCCGTCAAAATCATACACAAAAAAATACCCGGAGCTGTCGGGATAGAACCGGATCGGATCAATGGCACGGCGGATATAAGCGATGCGGGTAGCCTCATCTTTCATTTCGGTCATGGCAGCTCCAATGGCAACCGCATAGGAATGGACATAAGCTACCGCAATCTGCTTGTTCCATTCCAGGGTGTTATCTTCCTCTTTGGAACATCCGGCACTGATTGTTAAAGTAATAATGAATGAAAACAAAAGGCTAGTATTCAGATATTTCCATATGCGATTGCTGCAGTGTTTCATATCAGGTTTCTTTAATGAACTGTTCTTTTACAAACATAGATGAATAAATGCGGCCTTTCATTAATTGCAATTGTTATTGTACCTGCGGGGATCATTTTAATGTGTACAATACCACCACCGGATTGAACTTTTGCCGGCCAGACGGCTGGCAGGAAACCATGAATGCAGGCACCGCCAAAATCATCAAAAAACGAAAAATCAACCAAACCAGGGGTTTCATAAGCGGTATTCAGATTGAAGGAGAATTAAGGAACAATAATTTAAGGATAGATTGATAATCGGGCAATTGTTGCAGGCGGAGCAAAAATGCGGAAAGAAAGGGCGGCGTTGAGACCGGCTCTGAGGCCGGCAAAAGGGCCGGCTCTGAGGCCGGCCCGTACAGCAGGCTTCGTGATCCGGAAACGGGCGGACACAAAGGTCCGCCTCTACGAACAGCACTGGCAGTGCCTGATAGCCGACTCACGGGTCGGCATGAAGTAATCCGGCGGGGCCTTCGAAGGGGAGGAGCCGCGGCTCCTCCCGGGGGCTCCTTCAGGTGGCTTCTCCCGCTTTAAAATGGTACGGATTCTGATGAAACAAATGCCAGAAAGAATTAATTGATCACTACCTTCCTGATTTTCACCTCTTTACTACTGTTTGCTTTTATATAATAAACACCCCTGGCAAACCGGCTGGCATCGATTTGATCGTTGAAGCTGTAAACGATTTTTATTGCTTTCCTGTAAACAACCTGACCCGAGCCATTAACCAGTTCGAGAGCCAGATCTGTTGGTGAATCCGTATTGAACGCCACAGTAAACTGATCATGGGCCGGATTCGGATAAACATTCAGGATACTCATCAGGGCACCGTTTTCTACGGCTGAATTGTCCTCCCAGCTCAGATTGAGCAGAAAATCAACGGTTTGCGGCGGCGCCCAGTTGGAAATGATGACATAGTAATTGCCGGCTGCGACTTTTCTCTGGAACTGTCCGCCTTGCGGACCGCTGGCGAAGGCCTTGCAATGATATTTTGCGAGCTCCACATTCGGACATGCGTCAAGTACATGGATCGATGCATAAGCACCAATAATGTTACCGGTCAGATAACCGTCCTGAGCCAGTGCAATGGTGTAAACTATATCGTTGCCATCCATGTATTTGTTAAACGGGGAGCAGGGCGAATAGGTGTAGTCATCATTTAAGCCACGGGTATTCCCAAACATGTTAACAACCGGCAAGGTCAGCGGGATGGCATTTTCACAAACATCGCCGTCGACCGGATAGGTCACATTGATATTGAACCAGAACCCGTTGGTTGCGTAAGGGGACTGGCGGTAGACCAGAGGCCAGAAAATATAGATGGTCTGACCCGCATTCATGACCAATTGTACCGGAGGTTCAGCTTCGCGGTCGAACGGGCAGTTGCCAATCCATTCATCAACATGGAAAATGAAGCGACCGCCGCAACCGTCATAAACAAAAAAGTAAAGCCTCCGCGATGGATCTGTACCCGAATTCACCTGGTTTTGGTGACAACTTGTAACCTCAACACTGGAAAACTTGTCGGCCGTATATTTGTACCAAATGTCGAGCCGGGGTGCCCGGTTTTCCCCTTTTTTGGCAACTTCGGCCATATAGCAGCTCACCCCTTCCCCAGTCAGCGGAATTTCATAGATTTCATCGCTGTACATCCCATAGGTAATGATAACCTTGCCGGTTTGAACACCGATATCTGCAGGTTTGAAATCGACCGAGAATTTCAGGGATTTTCCGCTGTTGCCCCAGGGAAATGCAGAGCCGGTGTCAGCAATCACCTCAAACGGATATTCAGTAGTATCGTTCAGCGTAAAACTGCTTCCCGTAATTTCCAGCTTCTTGATTTTCAAAACGGAATTGCCGGAATTTTTAATGGTAAAATTGATCGTTGCGATTGCTCCAACCTCTACACCGTTAAATTCACCACTCTTCGGGGTAACCGAAAGGATCGGATTCATGATGCGTTGTTCAATTACCGAACTGGCCGGTGCTTGAACCACGGCATAGCCGAGCAGAATTAACAAGCCAGGCAAGGCGTATGTTTTCTTCATGGCATGTTGGTATGTTTGGTCAGAGACACAAAGATAATAAATTCAGACTAAAAAGAATTTCAGATTTTCAAAAGGGCCGGCTCTGAGGCCGGCCCGTACAGCAGGCTTCGTGATCCGGAAACGGGCGGACGCAAAGGTCCGCTCCTACTAACGGCTCAATAAGTGTTTTTTTATCACCGTGTTTCAATTTTTCTAAATTTGACTAACGATTAAATCATTTTGGCGGGAAATATGTTTATTCTTTATCCGAAAGATATAATCCGGACAAAAACGATGAAAAACGGTGGAAAAACAATCAGGGACCTTGCCCGGTACCGTTGGTCGATGATGATCATAGTGAGCCTGCTCATGGCTGCCAACTACTACTTTTATGATGCATTGTCCCCTCTGAAATCGATCCTGCAGGAACACCTGAATTTCAGTTCCCATGATTTCGGCATCGTTGCCGGAGTCTATGCCTTCCCCAATACCTTCCTGTTGATGGCCATCCTTGGCGGCATCATACTCGACAAACTGGGTATCAGGCCAACCGGTTTGCTCTTTGCCGTCTTTATGCTCATCGGGGCATTCCTGACTGCTTACGGGGCTTCGGATTTTTATCGCGGCGGCGGTCCCGGTTATCACCTGATGGGTTCTTTCTGGCAATCCTACTCACCCGAATTGAAAATGATGTCGCTGGGGATGCTCCTCTTCGGCCTGGGAGCAGAAACCAGTATTGTAGTCACCAGCAAGATCCTCGTCAAATGGTTCAGGGGATATGAAATCGCCATCGCATTCGCACTGAACCTGGGCATCGCCAGGCTGGGAACCGCACTGGCCTTCAACTTTTCGCCCAGGCTCATCCTTCCCGGACAATGGAACTTTGCTATCTGGTTTGCGGTCATGTTGCTCCTGATCGGATTCCTGACGTTCCTGATTTACCTCATGTTCGATATCAAAATTGACAGGCAGGTAAAGTCGGCCGGCTCACTGCTCAACAAGGATGAGGAATTCCATATTGCCGACCTGGCAAAGCTTTTCACCAACCGCTCGTTCTTGTTCATCGCCTTTATGTGCGTCACCTTTTATGCAGCCGTATTCCCATTCCTGAAATATGCACCCGATTTCTTTTACCACAAATTCGGGATTTCCAGGATCGCCAGCGGCGATGTAGCTTCCCTGCTGCCTTACGGAACGGTCATTTTTACCCCGATATTCGGCTGGTTCGTGGACAAGAAAGGCAAAACCGCTTCACTAATGATCTGGGGCTCCCTTTTACTGATCCTGGTTCACCTGGCATTCAGCCTGACCTCGATTAACCCATACGTGCTGATGGTTGTCCTCGGGATTGCCTTCTCCCTCGTACCTGCCGCCATGTGGCCTGCGGTGTCAAAAATTGTACCCGACCATTTTATCGGAACAGCATACGGAACCATGTTCTCGCTGCAAAACCTCGGCCTTTTCGCCATACCGATTCTTGCGGGTCACCTTCTCGACATCACCAACCCCGGCATCACACCCGACATGATCGAGCACGGGGCCAAACTCAATTATACGCCCACCATGCTCCTGTTCGCGGGGTTGAGTATGCTCGGATTCCTTTTTGCCTTGTTGCTGAAATGGGATGACAAAACCTCCGGCTATGGCCTTGAACTGCCATCTAACCCTGTTGCCGAAAAACCATAATCACTTGAAAACATGAAAAATCTGACTGTCATGATCCTCCAGTTATCACTCTTCCTGGCGATCGGTTGTTCGCGCAACGGTGATAACATAAAGGTTGAAAAGATCTATATCATGGAGAAGGACGGCAGGAATATCCCGATGATTGAAAAGAGGGACATCTTCAAAATCCTCGACCTGCCCAAAACCCGCCAGGTAGAAACCTGGACCTGCGGGGCCAATGCCGTCCAGAAAGTTTGCCAGTATTATGGGGAGGATTATCGGGAAATGGATCTGGTAAAACTACTCAAGGCAACACCCGAAACCGGGACCGAACTGCAGCCGATCAAGGATTTTTTGGTTAAGTGCGGTTTTAAGATCGATGTTAAAGAAGGGATGACCATCGCTGAACTGAAGGCTTACATCGATAAAGACATCCCGGTTATCCTGATGATTCAGGCCTGGGCAAAGGACACGGCCCAGCTTCGGGGCTGGGAAAACGGCCATTTTTCAGTATGCATCGGATACACTCAGCATGAATTTCTGTTTGCCGACCCGTCGCTTTATGATATCGGGTATATCCCCTTTGACAAGCTGGAAGCCAGGTGGCATGATTTTGATGTCGGGGATAAAAAGTATTATCAATTGGGTATTGCTGTGTATGGTAAAAAACCGAAATTCGACCTGGAAAAAATTGAGGAGATAAAATAGGCATCTGAATAATGGTTTTCACCTGAATTCTCCTCAAATATGCCGTTTTAACCTTTTACTGGCCTGGTTCCCGGCACCGGTCGGAATGGCCCTGAAAATCATGAAATTTCGACTCAATTACGGGCACACCATTCGCAGATAACAGTTAATCAGTTTTTTAATTGCAATACGTCGGGGCTTTTATTACCTTCATCACAAAATGACGTTAAATGCTGGCTTAACCATCGACCACTTAAATGGACCTGAAATTCAGAAGTATCGGCCTATACCTGATACTGATGTCATGCACGGGGTTACAGGCTCAACAGGTTTTGATCAAAGGGCGGATTATCGATAAACAAAACCTCGAACCTGTCATTGCGGCTACCATATCCGCCGGGGAACTGCAACGGACGATCAGTGATGCGGAAGGACGGTTTGCACTGGCTGTTAAAAAATTGCCGGTCACACTCTTGGTTTCCCACGTCTCCTATGGTATCCTGATCGTTACGGTAGCCAAACAAACCGGTGAGGTTATCATCCGCCTGGAACCTCAGGTGAACCGGATACCCGAAGTCCGTGTAACGGCCATTGGCAATAAGAACCAGGTACGGATCCTCAACAAAAAAGCCAGGTACACCATAATCGATTATCAATTCGAGGGCCCGTACATGTGGTTCATCGGGTGTATGGATAATTCCCCGGGAG
>JAPLDV010000196.1 GCA_026391235.1 Bacteroidia bacterium
AGGTGCAAGTGCAATAACTTTAAAAGGATCTTCCTCAATAAAGGGATCAGGCTCATTGCAACACGTTAGTAACGCTGCCGACAGAATTAAAAAACAAATTATCCGGATTTCGGTTTTCATAGCATTGAATTTAAGTGCTTTACGTTGAGATTCTCTCCTGAGGTCCCTCTTTGGTTATTATGTTTGACAAGATGTCACGGGTCACATTCATGACCGGAAAGATAAAGGTTTTAGCTCTGAATATCCGCATGCTCAAGGCTCCGGAAAATAAAAAACCCGGCAACTTGACATCGCCGGGTTCATTATCTATGGTCTGTTTGGTTTGGATTTACTTTTTAGCCGGAGGTACAGCCATCTTTCTCAGGATGTTGATGATCTTCCATTGTCCGTCGATTTTGGCCAGCTGGGCATAGCTGTATCCGGATGGGATAATCAGTTCGGCGAATGCGAGCCCGTCCATGATGTCGAGGACATTTACCTGGATATTCCATTTCTCCTTAGGCTGGGCTCCGGTCTTTGCCCTCACGGCTTCCATAATGCTGCCAGCTGCATCCCTTTGAATGAAGGTCTTGCCTGTTGATGGAAGGGTGATCGGAGTGGCCCGCCGGTATTCCGGATGGAGTACTTTTTCGATTCTGGGAACATCGCTGGTATAAATACCCTCGATGAAGTCGTGCACAGCCTGTTCGACGGCAGGTTTTTCGTCATTCCCCTTAAAATCAGGCATTGGCGCACGGTTCGGGGAATCAGGCCCGAAGGTCCAGAGAACGTTCACGATTTTCCATTGCCCGTCGAATTTCACCATTTCCAGGTAATCATTGAACTGGGCGCTGGCTAATCTGGCACAAGCGACATTATCATTGATCTTGAAAACCGTCACGGTAATCTTACGCTTGGCTTCTTCCACAAATCCGGCTTTGGCGCGTGCAGGTTCAACCAGTCCCGACCAGCTGGATATCATCAGGAATGTTTTACCTGTCTGCGGCATGACTACCGGGCAGATCTTGTTCAGGTCGGGATGAATGGCCTTTTCCATCCGGACGGGATCGCCTGAATACCAGCCATCTCCGTAGTTCAGTGCGGTTTCGATGATTGCTGCCGAATCGGCTTTAAGGTCGGTGGTGTTCTGTCCGTTCATGAATAATGATTGCAGGCAAAGTGCGGTAAGAATCAGAAATGATTTCATTTTCAGGTTGTTATTGTACATGTTTGACGATTTCACAAAATATGGATACCAGGAAAGTTTATGCCAAAACGGTTATGGTTACAACGATCAGGGTAATGACGATTAAAATACTGATAATAATTAACATGGCGTTTATAGTTTACAAGTTTATCCTATTGACAGTACTAATTTACGATACTCCGGATTATTTAAACCGTGGCATTTTACGGATGGTTGTTCTGGCTTAACGGAATGTATTTTTTTCTAGTGTTAAGGCATTACCGGCACCCGCGGGGACGCATATTCGCGTCCGTAAGCATCCATCTGTTTGAGAACAAATTTGGGTTCTCTTATCAATTGCCACTGGATTTAGAGCCTGTGAAATAATGCCGAAACCCCTGCCAATACCAAGGTGTTAAAATTATGTTGCCCCCGGCTTCAGCCGGGGGATAATAATGATAATCAATGAATTAATGGATCAACATAATCCCCCAAATAAATTTGGTTCCTTTAATGACAAACCCCTCTCCCAGGAGGATATACAAGTAAATTCCTTCATCAGCTGTTTCGCCTGTGGAGGTTGTTGCATCCCAAATTTCGGAGTACAAGCCCGGAGTCTGTAGCTCATCCACGAGCGTTGCAATTCTTTTCCCTGACGGGTCCATAATATTGAGCCGGATGTGACCCGCCCGACTTACTGAATACTGTATTGTGGTCGATACGGAGAACGGATTCGGAAAATTCTGACTCAATTGATTATCAGAAGGAAGGGGGCCCGGCTGATCGGTTGTTCCTGAGGGTTGAACGGGACACCAGGCGGGGTTTATCGACCGGGCATTGCCCGGTGAGGTGGTTAGGCGCTTCAGATCGCTGCCGTCTATATTTATGAGATATACTTCAATCGGCTGGCCAACTGACCCTTCAGAGTTGAAGGCAAGTTGGCTTCCATCGGGCGACCATCTCGGCATGCCTTCGTAACCGGGATTCATGGTTAACCGTATCGGGCGGGTGCCGTCGGCCTGCATGATGAAGATTTCGGGGTTGCCCATTCTTTCCGACATGAAGGCAATCTGGTTTCCGTCGGGCGACCATACCGGATTTAGATCAGTAGCGGGATTGGTTGTCAGTCGTTGCTCGCCGCTGCCATCAATACCAGATTTATATATCTCCCAGTTACCCGCTTTACCGGAGCAATAAACGAATTTAGAGCCATCAGGTGACCACATCGGCTGAAATCCGTTTATTCCTGAAAAACGCTGGTTGCTGCCGTCGTTATTCATGATCCACACTTCATCGGTCCTACCTGGCTCGAAAGGATAAGAGCGGGTAAAAGCAATTTTGACCCCGTCCGGCGACCATGAAGGCGCTCCGTCAAGAACCCCTGGTGCGGTGGTTAACCGCGTCAGGCCGGTCCCATCTGCGTCAAACAAATATATTGACCAGGAAGTCTCTATATTCTGATATCCCACACTGACGATTTTTTTACCATCCGGTGACCATTCATAATGGTTAAGTCCGATGTTAGTTGTCAGAATTAATTTGTTTTCGCTGCCATCCGGTTTGATCCCGTAAACAAAATAGTACGGCGACCGGTCGGGATCATTAAAACAATAGGCGATGGTTCCCTGCGAAAAGCATTTCGGAACCAGTAAAAAGAATCCCATCAGGATAATAAAGTACATTTTCATTTTTTGAGTTTTATTTGCTGTACCAATTTAGAAAAGCCGGTTTTCAGTATGGTTTATCATTTTACAGATGGCAGATTTGACTAAACAAAATACATTTTGGCTGGATTGTCAGCTGCAATTCTTCAAACGGTTGGCTGATTCGCCGGAATACACAGGCGATTTTACCTGATGTTGTCCGGCGATCCGTAGAACCGTTTACCGGCTTAATAAGTGAGTTGGTCTGACCGGCAAAGCAGTTGTACTAAAATGAGCTACCTTTGGCGAAATGAATAGAAAACAGCGTGCAAAAGACCGGAATTGAGATTTTAGCGAAGTCGTTCCCTAGCCGGATGACCTTTTGGACCTATCAGTTAGTGGGATGGATCGGTTTCTTCATTTTTATGGTTGCCGGAGAAAAATTACGAATGGTCCAGAAAGGTGTTATTGACAATATATCCCCGGAAAAACTCCTGTCGCTGGTTCTGTTTTGTGCATTGGGATGTGCTTTGTCGTGCGTTCTCCGGTTCATTTACCAGGATATCTATAAGAAGAACTATTCGGTTCCAACTATCTTAGGATTTATATTGTTGTTCTCGGTCCTTTTCCAAATCATACATACACTGGTCGAACATCTGCTTTATGGCCTTATAGTTGACGGGAAGTTTTCTTATAAACTGGCCTACCTGACCTTTATGGCGTTTCTCAATCTGACGATTCCATTTGGCTGGAGCATATTGTATTTTGGTATTAAATATGGAAACGAATGGATCCTGGAAAAAGAGCGGGCGGATAAAGCAAATTTACTGGCCCAGAGTGCTCAATTACAAATGCTTCGTTATCAGCTTAATCCGCACTTCCTGTTCAATTCTTTGAATTCTATCCGTGCCCTGATCAGTGAGGATCAGAAAGCATCAAGAGAAATGGTAACAGAATTGGCTGATTTTCTCCGGTATTCCCTGGTAAGCAAGAGCTTTGCCAATTGAGGAAAAACTGGTCACCACCATCGAAGTCGACCCCGATGCGGAGGAATTCCCGGTACTGAGCTTTCTGCTGAATCCCCTGGTTGAAAATGCGGTTAAGTATGGAATGCTTACCAGTCCCATGCCATTGAGAATCACCATAAAGTCGACCATTCTTAACGATATGCTGGGAATCATCGTCAGTAATACAGGGAAATGGAAGAAGCCGACAACCGAACTCAACCCGATGAGTACCGGAACCGGCCTCGGTAATATCAGACTGCGCCTGGAAAATGCATTTCCCGGACGTCATTTGTTTGAAATCGGCGAGGTTGGGGATTCGGTTGTGGCCAGGATTGAAATCCGAAGGTTAAAAACAGACTAATTCCATCCGGATATGGACAAAAAGCTTTCAGCAATTCTGGTCGATGATGAGCGGCTGGCCCGCAAGGATCTCCGGTTGATGCTCAATGAATTCAAAACCATCGAGATCATCGGAGAAGCTGATCATTCAGCAACAGCTATCAGTTTGATCGAACAGACCGATCCGGATTTAATCTTTCTTGATATTCAAATGCCTGGTGAATCGGGCTTTGAGATGCTGGAGAAAGTAAAAACCAGAGCTAAGATTATTTTTGTTACCGCCTTCGATGAATATGCCATCCGGGCGTTTGAAGTGAATGCACTGGATTACCTGCTGAAACCGGTGAGTCCGGCTCGATTGAAAGCCACCATCGACCGGTTGTTTGAAAAACCGGAAGAACCCCCGGTGGTGCGTAAAAGGCTGACCCGCGACGATCGGTTGTTCATCTTGTTTGGATCGGGTTATAAATTCATCAGGATTAATACGATACTATATATCGCATCCTCAGGCGATTATTCCGAAGTTCATCTTTCTGATGGGCTGAGAGGCCTGACCAACCGCAGCATGCAGGAGTGGGAAGAGCGTTTGCCGGAAAGCA
Organism: Bacteroidia bacterium; assembly: GCA_026391235.1. The sequence goes on from JAPLDV010000196.1 coordinate 4,754, forward strand.
CCTTTTGCCGGATACACCGTTCAACCATTATAAATCTTGATTTTGTTATAAAAGTGGAAGAATGGTTTAACAGTACTTTCCGGGTTTCGATTCAGGGTGTTAAGGAGCCGTTTATAATGAGCAGGCGGTATGCAAGCCATATTAAAGCGAAGATGGGGTGAGGAGGTTAATAATCACCCGATGCAGGAACGCAATTGTGCGTCCCTACCATTGAATTACCGGTATCCGTAGGGACGAATATTTGCGTCCGTAAGCATCCATCTGTTTTAGAGCCAATTTGGGTTCTGGTATCAAGTGCCACTAGATTGAGAGCCAGTGTTGATGATGGTTATC
>JAPLDV010000790.1 GCA_026391235.1 Bacteroidia bacterium
CAGGCTGATGAATATATCAAATATGGTAAATCAATCGCTAATGTGTTTAGTGCTGTTTCAGATTTGATGAAAGCTAATGAGGATGCTGAAATTCAAAAAGACACCGAAAGCAACGAAGCGAAAAAAGCCAACTTACAAGAAAGATTGGATAAAGGTTTAATCGACAAAAAGACATTCGACAAAGAGGTTGCAAATTCAGAGAAAGAACTAGACAGCAAGAAAAAGAAAATTGAGCGTGAACAGGCTATTCGTGCTAGGGTGCTAGCAGCATTTAATATCATTGCAAGTACAGCGCAGGCAGTAATCGGAGCACTTGCACAACCACTTGGACCCGTTGCAGGTATTCCATTTGCGATTGCTGCTGGTGCGGTTGGTGCTATTCAGTTGGCGACTATGTTATCCGCCCCACTTCCAAAAGCTAGTAAGGGTACTGTTTTACGTGGTGCAAGCCATGCCAACGGTGGAATACCAATCGAAGCCGAAGGGGGGGAAGCTATTATAAATAAACGTAGCACCTCAATGTTTCTTCCCGTATTATCAGCAATAAATGAAGCTGGGGGAGGTGTGCCGTTCGTTCAAACGATGGCTGATGGTGGTTATATTTCAAGAAATAGCAATAAGTCGGGTAATTCTAGCGAAATTGCCGAAATAGTTCGTGCCACAGTTTCAGAGATGAAAATCTACACAACTATTGAGGACATACGAAAAGAGGATAAAAAATATACAAATATCGAAGCTAGCGCAAACTTTTAGTATAATTATTTGGAAATATAGATATTATCTATTATATTTGCGACATTATAGATAAAATTATGATTGAAATAAACATATACAAACCAATCGGTATAAATTCAGATGATGACAAACTGTTAGAAATGGTTGCAGGCGTGGAATGTCCGTTTATTCAATTTTCAGATATTAAAAATTTAGTCGATAACACTTCTGAAAATGAAATAAAACTGAACATAAAATGTATAGGCGGTTCTGTTTCTGAATCATTGGCTATATATGATTATTTGCGTCAAAGTGGAAAAACTATTTATGCAAACATAGATGGTGAGTGTCATAGTTCAGCTATTATACTTTTACTTTCAGCACCTTTTGAAAATAGAACTGCAAACTATAATTCAAAATTTCTAATTCACCATGTGCGAGGTGTAATTGATGGCAGTTATACGACTGATGAACTTGAAAATATAGCAGAGTATGTCAAATCAGAGGAAGAAAATATACTTCGAATCTACAATGAAAGAACAGGTCGTGGAATTGAGGAATTAACAGCCTTGATGAATGAAGAAAAAGAGCGTACATCAAGCGAAATGATTACATACGGATTTATCTCTAAAACAAATATTTATAATACCAATTTTAAAAATGAAAAAATGAGCAAAGAAAAAAAATCGCTTTTGGTTCGTTTAGAAAATTTCTTGGATTCAGTTAAGACTGTAAATCAAGAATCTGAAAACGAAACACCAGCAACAGAAAATTTCGACCACACAGCGGAAGATGGCACGGTGATTTTTACCTCCGAAAGTGAGAA
>JAPLDV010000673.1:0-10471 GCA_026391235.1 Bacteroidia bacterium
GCTCAATCCTGATTTTGTTAAAGTTGTTGACGCGATGGGATTGCCGTCAAAGCGGATATCTGCTTCAAAAGAAATAGAATCAGGAATAGATTGGCTTTTGGCAAGCAATGGTCCTTGTTTTCTCGAGGTTGTCACTGATTCCGCAGAAAATGTTTTCCCGATGGTGCCCCCAGGGGTTCCCGTTTCGGAAATGTGGTTAGAGAAAATTAACACTAAATAATATGAAAAACAGCTATCTCGTTACAGTTTATGCCCACGACCGTGTTGGGCTGTTGCTGAGGATCGCACAACTGGTTGCGCGGAAGAATCTGAGTATCGAACGGTTAACGCTGCATGAATCGGCAGTGCCGGGAGTCACCTGGATTAACCTGGTTGTCAGAACCGATTCTCACACTATTCATACCCTGGTTAAACAGCTCGAAAAGCAGATAGAAGTACTGCAGGCTTTTCATGTCGTTGAACCTGTTCGGGTTGGGTTTTCAGACAGTGAGCAAAAAACAAGGCAATTAATCAGTTAATATTTATAAGATGGCAGAAATGATCTTCGGCGGTGTCACCGAACAGGTGGTCACCCGTGATGAATTTCCATTGGACAAAGCCCGCAAAGTGCTCGCCAATGAAACTATTGCTATTATCGGATACGGCGTTCAGGGACCCGGACAGGCACTGAATCTCAAGGATAATGGCATGAAAGTTATTGTTGGCCAGCGTAAAGGGGGTGCAAGCTGGAAAAAGGCTGAAGCCGATGGCTGGGTTGAAAACGTAACGCTCTTTGAAATTGATGAAGCTTGCAGGCGCGGGACCATCATCCAGTTTCTTTTAAGCGATGCCGGCCAGATTGAAGCCTGGCCGACAGTGAAAAAGAATCTGACGGCCGGGAAAGCCCTCTATTTTTCACACGGATTTGGAATAACCTTCAATGAGAAAACCGGAATTGTTCCTCCGGCCGATGTGGATGTTATCCTGGCTGCCCCTAAAGGCTCCGGAACCTCGCTCCGCAGGTTATTTCTTGCTGGCAAGGGTCTGAATTCCAGCTTTGCCGTTCATCAGGATGCAACAGGGAAAGCACGCGATAGAGTGATCGCCCTGGGGATCGGAATCGGATCAGGATATCTTTTCGAAACAGATTTCCGCAAAGAGGTCTATTCGGATTTGACCGGTGAAAGGGGTGTTCTTATGGGTGCTATAGCCGGGGTGTTTGAGGCCCAGTACAATTGCCTCCGCAGGAATGGTCACAGCCCTTCGGAAGCATTCAACGAAACCGTTGAGGAGCTTACCCAAAGCCTTATGCCTCTTGTTGCAGAAAACGGGATGGACTGGATGTACGCCAACTGTTCAACCACGGCACAACGCGGGGCCCTCGACTGGAGGCATAAATTCCGGAAAGCGGTGGAACCGGTGTATGACGAATTGTATCAGAGTGTTGTATCAGGCAAAGAGGCTGAAATTGCCATCGAAGCCGGCCGCCAGCCTGATTACCGTAAAAAACTCGAGGCCGAACTCAAAGAACTCCGCGAATCCGAAATATGGGCCACGGGCGCACAGGTACGCAAATTACGCCCCTAAACCAAAAGGTTGAAGGTTGATGGGTTGATAGGTTGATGGGTTTATAGGTTGATTGGTTAAGAGTTTATGAAATATTCGTTTGAGAATTTGGAAGTTTGGAAATTGTCGAGAGAACTTGTTAAGGATATCTATAAGGTAACTGCAGCTTTTCCAAAGGATGAAAGATTTGGATTAACCAGCCAACTCAGAAGAGCTTCAGTATCTGTGAGCAGTAATATCGCAGAAGGAAGTACACGATGGAGTAAAAAGGACCAATCAAGATTTTACGAAGTTTCTTTCGGAAGCCTTATTGAAATTTTGAATCAATTGATCCTTTCGACTGATTTAGGATTTTTACCAGAAACCCAGTTAATCACTCTTAGAACAAAAATTGACCAGATCGGAAGAATGTTAAATGCTCTCTATCAATCAGCCCATAAACCCATAAACCCATAAACCCATAAACCCATCAACCTATCAACCTATCAACCTATAAACCTATAAACCCATCTACCCATCAACCTTAAGAAAAAATGGAACACTTATTTATATTCGATACCACCCTGCGCGATGGCGAGCAAGTACCTGGATGTCAGTTGAATACAGTCGAAAAGATCGAAGTCGCCCTGGCTCTTGAGTCACTTGGTGTCGACATTATCGAGGCCGGGTTTCCTGTTTCGAGCCCCGGTGATTTTGAGGCTGTCGTTCAGATTGCAAAAGCCGTTCGCGAGCCAATCGTTTGCGGCCTCACCCGGGCTGTGGAAAAAGATATCGAGGTAGCGGCAGAGGCCCTGAAAATTGCAAGAAGGCCGAGGATACATACGGGAATCGGTACATCCCCATACCATATTCTGCTCAAACTCAAATCAAATCCGGAGGAAATTATCGAGCGTGCCGTTCATGCCGTGAAATATGCCAAAAGGTTTGTTGAGGATGTGGAGTTCTATGCTGAAGATGCCGGCCGTACCGATAATGAATACCTTGCCCGGGTGGTGGAGGCCGTTATCAAGGCAGGGGCTACCGTAGTTAATATACCCGATACTACCGGTTATTGCATGCCTTACGAGTACGGTGCTAAAATAAAGTATCTGGTTGATAATGTACCGAATATTCATAAAGCCATTTTGTCGACGCATTGCCACAATGATCTTGGAATGGCGACAGCCAATTCACTGGCCGGTGTGATGAACGGGGCCCGTCAGGTGGAGGTAACTATCAACGGGATCGGGGAACGGGCAGGTAACAGCTCACTGCCGCTCCGGCCGTGCTGCTCTCAAGCATCACCTGGATCGTATCGGCTATCGATATACTAATGGCAATCTGGATGAAGTGTATACCCGTTTCCTGGAGATGGCCGACAAAGCCAAACAGGTAACGGATTCCGATCTGCTCCTGCTGGTTGGAAAAGATCAGGCTTCAGGTACTTTTGTTTCGTTGAAGCTTCTACAGGTTTTGGCCGGTATGTCAACCACTCCCATGGCAACCGTTCATCTCATGGTTAATGGAGTCGAAAAAGCAGCAACTGCTGAAGGAAACGGTGCTTTCGATGCTGCTTTCAAGGCGGTTACCAAGGTGATTGATGAACCTTTTGAGTTGGATGAGTTCCTGATCCAGGCGATTACCCGTGGCAGCGATGATGTGGGCAAGGTCCACGTCAGGATAAAGGGACGAAACCGCATCTTTTATGGATTTTCTGCCGATACAGATATTGTAACCGCGTCAGTAAAAGCTTTGATCGATGCATTGAATAAAATGACCGGTAGTTATGATGAGTAAAACACTGTTCGATAAGATTTGGGACCAGCACGAAGTTTCAGTTCTCGAAGATGAATCATCGGTATTTTATATCGACAGGCATTTCCTTCATGAGGTTACAAGCCCCCAAGCCTTTGCCGGACTTGAGAAGCGTGGACTTCCCTTCTTCCGGCCTGATCTTGCCGTCGCTACGATGGATCATAACATCCCGACCACCGGGCAGACTAACCCGGTGATGGGTCCCGAATCCGCTCTGCAGGTAACCAGACTTTTAGAAAACTGTGACAAATATGGAATTACGCTGTATGGCATGAACCACCCGCGCAACGGGATCGTTCATGTGATCGGGCCCGAACTCGGACTGACACAGCCGGGAATGACCATTGTATGCGGCGACAGCCATACCTCAACCCACGGGGCATTCGGCACCATTGCCTTTGGTGTTGGCACCAGCGAGGTGGAAATGGTGATGGCCAGTCAGTGTTTGCTCCAAAGGCGCCCTAAAACTCTACGGATAACCGTCAACGGACAACTGTCAACCGGGGTCACATCTAAAGATCTTATTCTCTATATAATATCCCGGTTGGGAACTAGTGCCGGAACCGGGTTTTTTGTTGAATTTGCGGGCGAGGCCATACGGTCGCTGAGCATGGAAGGACGCATGACCGTTTGCAATATGGCGATTGAAATGGGCGCACGGGGAGGGCTCATTGCCCCCGATGAAACGACTTTTAATTATCTGAAAGGAAGAGATTTTTCTCCTGCAGGCGAACAATGCGATCTTGCGCTGGAACGCTGGAGATCTCTCCATTCTGATGAGGATGCAACCTTCGACCGCGAGGTGTTGTTTGAAGCATCAGATATTTCTCCGATGATTACCTGGGGTACTAATCCGGGTGCCGGAATCCCTATAGATGGAATTATTCCGGACACCGACCTAAAAGCCCTTGAATATATGGGGCTAAAGGGCGGTGAGCGATTGCTGGATAAGAAGATAGACTACGTTTTTGTTGGTAGTTGCACCAACGGCAGGATCGAGGATCTGAGGGAATTTGCCGCGCTGGTGGAGGGACATAAAAAAGCCGCGGATCTTACGGCCTGGATCGTTCCGGGTTCGAAACAGGTTGAGAAACAGGCACGTGAAGAAGGAATTGAAAAGATCCTGAACGATGCCGGATTTGAGCTCCGCCAGCCCGGCTGCTCAGCCTGCCTGGCAATGAATGACGACAAAATCCCTGCCGGGAAATACTGTATCTCAACTTCCAACCGTAACTTCGAAGGCCGCCAGGGACCGGGGGCACGCACGCTGCTCGCCAGTCCGCTTACCGCAGCTGCTGCGGCGGTGACGGGGAAGGTGACAGACCCGCGCGCTTTCGCAAATTCCAAAAAACAAAAAACAAAAAACAAATAACAAATAAACCCCAAAAGCCAAAAACCAAAATCTCAAACCAGCGCTATGCATAACATCCTTTTTTTGGCACATTGGCACATTAACTCATTGGCACATTCTTTCATTAGCATATTAGCACATTAGCACATTAGCACATTAGCACATTAAAATGTCCTTTGAACCTCTGAACCAAGATTGGCGCTACCGTCAGGATGGAACTCCGGATCCCGATTTTGTACTCAACAAACCCGAAGGTCAGGGCCAGATAATGCTTACCGGTATAAACTTCGGCTGTGGCTCCTCGCGTGAACACGCCGCATGGGCACTTTATCAGTATGGCTTCCGGGTAATCATCTCATCCGGTTTCGCCGATATCTTCCGGACCAATGCCCTCAATATCGGACTGCTCCCCCTTGAAGTCATGGAGCAACAACTGGCCGGCTTATTTGATATCTATAAATCCAATCCGACCGCTCCCTGGACGGTCGACCTCCCCTCGCAGCTCCTGCATACTGCTTACTGCCAACTGCCTGAACGGACGCAAGTATGCGTCCCTACGACTGCCGACTGCCAACTGTCTGAACGGACGCAAGTATGCGTCCCTACGACTGCCGACTGCCAACTATATTCTGCCTACTTCTTCAGCATCAACCCCTTCCGTAAACACTGCCTGCTCACCGGAAGCGATCTTGTCGATTTCCTGGCAGGCATGAAACCGCAGATCCTGGAATACGAGCATAATCATCCATCCAAATAATTTTTATCGTGGAGTATAAAATTGCCGTTCTTCCGGGTGATGGCATCGGTCCTGAGATTATTGCCGAAGCCGTGAAAGTGCTTGATGCTGTTTCTGCTCGCTATGGCCATCGGTTTTATTACCGGTACGGATTGATCGGCGGAGCTGCCATGCGGCAGGGAATGGACCCTTACCCGGATGAAACTCACCAGATTTGTTCGGAAGCCGATGCGATACTCTTCGGTGCCATCGGTGACCCGCTTTACGATAATAACCCCGATGCCAGGGTAAGGCCTGAGCAAGGACTGCTGGCCATGCGCAAGAAGCTCGGACTTTATGCAAATCTCAGGCCGGTAAAAATGTACCCTGAGCTCGTTCATCTGAGCCCGCTTAAAGAAGAGCGGATTGTTGGAGCTGATCTGCTGGTTGTTCGCGAACTCACCGGCGGACTCTATTTCGGCGAACCGCGCGAACTCAGGGAAAATGGCACAATTGCTGTTGATACCTGCCTCTATTCGGTGGGAGAAATTGAACGGATTACCCATGTCGCCTTTAAAATGGCCCGGTTACGAAGAAAGAAAGTTACCCTGGTCGATAAAGCGAATGTGCTCGAAACTTCGCGTCTCTGGCGCAGGGTGGTGACCCGTATGGCATTAGACTATCGTGATGTTGAACTCGATTTCATGTTCGTGGATAATGCAGCGATGCAGCTCATTATCAATCCAAAACGGTTCGATGTTATTCTTACTGAAAACCTGTTCGGGGATATTCTTTCAGATGAGGCCAGTGTGATCAGCGGTTCCATCGGATTATTGCCGTCTGCTTCCATCGGGGATAAAGTTCCGCTTTTTGAACCTATTCACGGCAGTTATCCTGACGGTGCCGGTAAAAATATTGCCAACCCTCTGGCCACAATACTTTCGGCCGCCATGCTTTTGAGAACCGGACTGAACCTACAGGCTGAGGCAGATGCTGTTGAGTCGGCAGTGGAAGAAACTATAAGGCAAAAAGTCCTCACCTTTGACCTGAACCGGGATAATCCGGCGAAAACTAGCGAAGTGGGTGATTTTATTGCCAGACGCCTTTAACTGCGTTTCCCCCCGAAGCCTTGTCATCCCGGCGAAAAGCTTGCCCTCGCGAAAGCGGGGGCCGAGACCCCGTTCCTAACAACGGCATTCGGCAAGGGCATTTCTGCATTTCCCTCCCCCCGAAGCCTTGTCATCGAACAGAACGGCACCGGTCAGGGGGTCCACCCCTGCCAATTCACCGACACCATTTAAAGTATAATAGAGATACAGGCTTCCTGTCACCGGATCCTGCAGCAAATCAGTGTTTTTGGCATTCTTTGGCGCCGCAATCCGCAAGTGCTCAGGATCTGTAAAGGAAAGATCGTATTTCCACAGATGGCAGCCACGGTCTTCAAAAATCAGGTAACTGTTCCGGAAACGGTATATACGGGTGATAATAGGCCGGTAGTCGAGCTGCTCCTGGGCACGTGCGGTAAAAGCATCCGAAGGGTCAAATTGCGGTATATCCCGGTATTTCTTGCCCCCCATACCGAAAGCCCCCATCATAATCCTGGGTATTGGGCTGTGGCGGAATGTTTTAGCCGGCCCTTCCCCCGCGAAAAGTCCCCGGTCATAGGATTTATGAATGATCCGGATGATCGTGTCACTGAAATCAACGGCTGCATATTCACAATAGATACCGTTGTTATACACCCATTTGAAGATCCCTGATTTTCCCAATACCAGTTGAAGGTCGAAAAGGTTTTGTTCCCAACCGGAAAACATCTTAGGCTCTCCAATTCGGATCTGATCCTCGATATAATCAATTCTCACCATGGATTCTTTATCCAGCAGGTGAACCTGTCCGAAGGCATCCCGGTAAAGTTTTGGCTTGCCGCTGATCGCCTGTTTTTGGATGATCCGCCCATCCAGGCTAACGAGGATCAGCTGAGGCTGCAGGATGCTTTTGTTTGCATAACCAACCACCCAGATTTTATCCTTGTCAAACTCATATTCACTCACAAAGAAGCTCTCCCGCTTCAGCATCTGGATGTATTTTCCACCTTCAACCACCACCTCACCGATGGGTTCCACCCGGGGTTCCAGCTTAACCTGAATGGGTTTCTCGGGATATTTATTGATTGTCAGGATTTTTGCCTCGTAGGCAATATGCGAAAACCGGATGCTGACAGGTAGACGGCTGACAACAATGCTGAACTTTCCGTCCAGATCAGTGGATGTCCCTAAAGATCCGGCATCTGGTGTAAGGTTCACCAGGCTGACCGGCTGACCGGTTTTTGTATCGGTTACAATCCCGTTAATGGTTCGCTGACCATATACCAGGTTCCCCAATCCGATACCCAGGATCAGTAAATACAAATAGAGCTTCATTGCATTTGAAGTTAAATGGATTATGACCAGAACACAGGGGGATTTTCAATTAAAGTTACGATATATTTTTAAGAAATCAGTTGAATTTTTTTACTAACCTTCATCGGGATCAGTTTTTGATAATTTCCCAGTGACCACCTTTGTCCGGACCAATACGCCGGATCCTGTTTTCCTTTTGAAGCTTCTCAAGGTTTCTTTCTACAGATCTTTTTGAAACTCCAATAAGTGTGGCGATTTCATGAATAGTAATGCGATTATTTTTACCGATCAAATTCAATATTTTCTCCGACGTTTTCTCCGACGTTTTCTCCGACGTTTTCTCCGACGTTTTAGTTTTGTAATCTCTTTGTTTATAAATGATTAGACCATCGCCGACAACGCGCATAGTATTACTTTTTTCGAACGCCACCCTGAAGGATAATGAAGGTTCTTTCCACTCCATTTTTATATCTGGATATTTTTTTAATTCTTCGGATATGATCATTAACCCGTTACCCCACTGTTCAATAATACCGAGCCGTTTAAATACAGGGGCCAATACCCTGTTCCGGATAACGGACTGCCCGGTCTCAAGGTTGCTGAAATTGACGGCCGGAGATAATTTGCCGGGACTGGTAATCTCAATCTTGTCATCAAAAATGGCAATTTTGATGTCTTGATCGGTCAGTGAGTAATCCCTGTGGATAACTGCATTACGGATAACCTCACGAATGGCAATAACAGGGTATTCCCATCTGTCGTTGCGATAAACACCCGAATAATCTGAAGAACCTTCGGAAATGTGTCGTAGCACGAATTGATAGGCTTGCTCTGGTTGGAGGCAAATAGAGCCATCAATGGATTTCTGGTCGATGAAATTACCAGGTTCTGCTCCTTTAAACCGTGCACATTCGATTTTGGCATAAGGGAAAAGCTGTCGTTTTAACTCATCGTCCGATAAAAGAATTAGGGCATACGTTGGCTGGGTTCTGCCTTGTTCAGGCTGGAACAATTCTAACTTTTTAAGAACCTCAGATGTTAATCTTTCGCCAGCTTTTTCAAGAAAAAGTTCTTCAAATGACTTTAAGTTAAGTTCTTCATATGATTTAAAATAATCGATTTCCCGATCGAATGATACTTTTCTTTTCTGCCGGTCCATTTCTGCAATGATCTCGGTTGATGCCAAACGATTGGTTGAGCCTACCCGGATGAAAGTGCTTTCTTCCACGGGTTTGCCTTTCAGATGGTATGGAAGGTTGCTTCCTTTGTAAATTCCGACCTTCAGAACATATTTGTTTTCAAATGATACAATTGAGATTTCAGGCAGAATTGATGGATCGCAGTTTTCATGAATTAAGTTACTGATTTTCTCTTCCATGGCCATCAACTTTTCTTCATCTAATCCAACAACCTCTCTGGGACTGTCCATAATGCCAACATAAATTTCTCCGCCGGCGTCATTTGCAAAGCTGATGATGGTTTTTGCCAGGTCTGACTTAGTTGGCAGCATCACTTTAAATTCCAGTCTGCGGCCTTCTGGCTGTTTGATTATATCGGCTAGTTTTTCCACTGTTGTGGGAGTTGTTTAAAGGGCGCCAAATTTACTGAAAAATCACGTGAAATTCTAACTCGGAAAATTCTCCCTGTTCTGTGTTCTCCATGTCTCCGTGGTTATGAAAAACCTTCCTAATAACCGTTCGCCGGCATCACCTCCCACGCCTTAACGGATAATACCCGGATTTCTCCGCCTTCTGCAAATAACCTGATTCCCCTGCCGCCAAGGGTGGGGTATATGCTGCGTGCAATGGCCTGACGATCATTCGCATACACTTCTACTATCGACCGGTCGACAAATACGCGCAACACCAGTGGCTCGTCTTTCTTTAATTCAAACGGTGCACTTTCAATACTCCTCCGGCCATATTCCAGGCTCGATTTTGTGGCATCACAGACCAAATTTTTATTACCGGCATCGTATAAAAGTGTCGTTTGCTCACGACCATCAGACGAACAGCAAACCATCACACCCGCTTTGGATGCATTTCCGGTCTCCATCGTGATCTCCAGTTCCAATAGTTCTGTTCCGAATTCATCCAGATTGAATTCAGATCCGGCTTTGATGGTGAAATTTTTCTTTTCTTTTTCATTCATCCGGAGTGATGCCAGTTCTTTAACCGGCTGCATGCATAAGGTGCCATCTTTGCCAAGCCAGAGCGATCGCGGCAATCCGTAGGTGCCTGTCCAGCCGGTGCGGTTTTTCAGGCTATCCGGCCTGTCGTCGAAAATCCATGCCCACATGATCTGTCTTCCATTTCCGTCGACCAGGGCCTCCGGAGCAAAATATCCGTTATCCACCCAGGTCATCCGGCCATGGGTTTCGGGAAGAAACCGGTCATCTTTGTAAGTGCCTGTATAATACTGGCAGCCCTTGTTATGACTGATAAACAGCATCAGGTGTTTGCCGCTGAAGGAGCCGCCATCGGAACCTGATGGCAGTGGCAGAAAACTAGGGCACATGTTGTCCTCACTTTGATCGGTCCATTGCCGGTTTGATTCATAAAAAGGATGCAGATATTCCCAATTCTTCAGATCATCCGACACAAACAAATAGGTCCGGTCACCCTGCATATCAGCGGGAGAATCGGGTTTCCGTCCATACTTGTTCAA
>JAPLDV010000673.1:10481-11590 GCA_026391235.1 Bacteroidia bacterium
TTCAACACCAGCAAGTTTCCGGTAAGCATATAATACTTTCCATCCTTCATCCATATATTCGACGGATCCGCCGACCCGTAGATCAAATCTTTACTTTTCTTTACGCTCTTCTCGTTCTTAACCTCCGTAACGTTCTTAACGACCTTAACCTCCTTAACGTTCCTCTCGGTAATCCCCCACTCAGTCGACTGAATGACCGGATTCTCACTGAATTTGCTCCAGGTATCAAAATTCTCATCCATGCTTTCCGCCATGCCGATACCGCGCGCTCCCCAGAGTTCCCAGTAAGTAAGGTAAGCCTTTCCATCGGGGGAAACATAGGCTCCCCCGCTGAAGCAGCCTTCATCGCCGTTGCCCGGAGCGATGGCATCCGGATGATTGCGCCAGTGAACCAGGTCGTTGCTGGAAATATGTCCCCAGGAGAAGCCGCTGCCTTCACGGTTATATAAATACATCAGGTGGTAACGGCCTTTGAAATAGAATGCTCCGTTGGGATCACCGGGCATTCCGTTATCCTCGGGAATGCAAAAATGGTAGGCCGGCCGGTATGGATCTGCTAATAAGCGCTCACGGAGCTCTCGCGTGGTTTGAATTACCTGCTTCGGAACCGGCATGTTTTCAGAAATTATTCTCGATGAAGATGTTTTAGGATCCGGCTTTGGACATGCTGCAACCAGGGTGGCATTTTTATCACCGAGAACCAGGCAGCCATTTTCAATACTCACCTCGCCGCTGATCCTGATGTCCGTGAACCTTCCGGTTTGGTCCTGCATGCTGCCGGAGCTGAAAGGCCACCAGGCCCAGGGTTGAACGCCAATGATTTTATCGGGCACCAACCCTGATATTTCCTCAGGTGTCAGTACACGGTCATAAATGCGGGCATCAGCAATCTTTCCATGCAAGTATCCGTTTCCCTGCATCTCCTGGTGACGCTTGCCGAAAAGGATCAGGCTGTTTTTGTTGAAAACCTGCTGCTGCTTTATTTCGTAGGAAGCATAGGGCTTCCCGTTGTGTAAAATACTGATATTATTTCCTTTATAGATAATGGCTATCTGTATAAAAGTTTCAGGGCCCGCTGTTTCTTCCGGATACGATTTCTGATTCTCCTC
>JAPLDV010000630.1 GCA_026391235.1 Bacteroidia bacterium
GGAAGAGATCCTGGGAACTTTGGTAACAACCCGGTAACTGAAATAACGAATCACATGGCAAGAAAAATCAGCATGCTGGCTCCCGAATGGTGGGATTTTACCACCCTCGATGAAAAGATCCTTCAGGATGCCGCTAGATTATCCCCGCATGACATGCTTCAGTTATCGAGGCCGGGTTTTCAAGTGGTTTTTTACGATACCATTGAGGACTTTTACCTCGCAGAAGCTCTTGAATATATCACTTCATGGAAGCAGGCAACACCCAGCCGACCCGTTGGGATTTGCGGGCCGATCGGCCCGACCGAGCAATTGCCGCTTGTAGCCCGGCTGGTCAATGAGCTGCAGCTGGATCTTTCCAATGCGCATTTCTGGGGAATGGATGAATGGTTTATCGATGGCAGGGAGTCGGATATCAATCATCCATTATCTTTCGAAAAGGCCGACCGTGAGCTTTGCTTCGACCGGATCGATAGGAAATTCGGGATGCCGGATACCAATATGCACTTTCCCAGGGCCGATACAAGTGCTTACATTCAAAGCTGGGAAAAAGATGTTCGATGTGCTGTTATGCAGGGAGGACAAGGCGATACCAAGCACTGGGCCTTTAATGATCCCGTAAAAAGGGAAGGACAATACAAGGATGCCCCACCTTCACCCGAAGAATTCAGGAAACTCTCGACCCGTGTCGTTGACCTGCACCCGGTTACATGCATGCAAAACGCCCGAACAAGTGCAGGAGGCGTTGTTACGGGGATTCCGTTGCAGGCGCTTACGGTTGGTCCGGTTCAGACCTGGAAAGCCGAAAAAGTATCTATCTGGCACGCTGGAAACCATGATAATCCATTCGGACAGAGGCTGACCGCCCTTATGATCAGCAAAAAGATCATGGACAGCGCGGTTCCTATGTCTTTACTGGCTGATCATCCGAACGTCCAATTTAACTATTACCGGGGTGGCATCGGGATGTGCCAAACCGAAATGCACTGAATACAATTGAATTAATAATACTGCAATATAGAGTTTGTTCTCAAGTGTAGTTTTCTCAGAGTAATTGGTTAATGGTTGGCTCAGGAAGTTTCCTGGGCCAACTTTTTAAAATGAATGTGTAAATTAAGTGTCCGAAATTGAAAAATCCGACCATGAGCACAGTTAATCTTGAACCCTTAGTCAGCGACCCTCAGCCACCACGGCTAAAACGGATACTTGGATTATGGGACCTGATTTTTTATGGCATCGTCCTGATCCAGCCAATAGCTGCGGTTGGTTTATTCGGGATTGCTTCAAAAGTGTCACATGGCCACATGGTTACCACCCTTTTAATTGCTATGGTTGGTATGATGCTGACGGCAGTCAGTTATGGACGGATGGCCTCACTGTTTCCTTCGGCGGGCTCTGCTTACACATACGTCGGAAAAGGACTGAATTTTCACCTGGGATTTCTGGCAGGATGGGTCATGCTGCTGGATTACCTGATCGTCCCGATTATCAATACGGTATACGGATCTTTGACGCTCGAAAGGTTAGTGCCTGCTGTCCCCTTCTTTGTCTGGGTTGCACTTTTTGTTTTTGTGATCACTTTTTTAAACCTTCGGGGAATCCGGACAACTGCCCGTTCCAATGAATTCCTGCTTGCTGTCATGTGCGTGGTAATCGGAGTATTCATTGTTTTAGCCATACAATACATTTTTCGCGGTCAGGGCTGGAGCGGACTTCTTTCCTACAAACCTTTTTACAACCCGGAAACATTTAATTTCGGAGCCATTATGACTGCCACATCTTTTGCTGCCCTTACCTACATTGGGTTCGACGGAGTCACCACGTTGGCTGAAGATGTCAAAAACCCAAAACGAAACATGCTCCTGGCACCAGTGCTAGTTTGCCTTTTTACCGGCCTTTTCAGTGGTCTTCAGATCTATCTGGCCCAGCAGGTTTGGCCGGATTACAATTCATTTACCAATCCTGAAACAGCTTTTTTTGATGTTTCCGCCCGGGTTGGCGGACCATTGCTTTTTAATACCATCGCAATTATTTTATTTGTTGCATGCTTGGGAAGCGGCTTAGCGGGACAAGCAGGTGCGGCCCGTTTATTATTTGCGATGGGGAGAGACGGCGTGGTCCCCAAAAAACTCTTCTCACATCTCCAAAAGAATAGCTCAACCCCAACCTACAACATAGTTTTAATGGGTATACTAACCCTGATCGGATCCATGGTTCTCAGCTATCAGGGTGCAGCCGAATTATTGAATTTTGGAGCTTTTCTGGCATTCATGGGGGTCAATCTGGCAACTTTCCGGCAATTTCTTTTCCTGCGTCCGTCCGGAGAAAAGCGAAGAATTTTTTCGGATGCCGTTCTTCCAATCCTGGGGTTTTTGGTGTGCTTTGCCATTTGGATCAATCTGCCATCTCCCTCCAAAATTATGGGAGCCATCTGGTTACTGACCGGTTTGATATATTTATTCATCATGACCCGTGGTTTTAAGGAAAAACCCATCATGCTCGATTTTAAGGATGTGGTCTGATGACTTGACCCTTTTTCAAAAGAATAAACCGATGAATTTACCGAAGCCGGCTTAACAGAACATGTCGATGATCTTTTGGGGCGCTTTCAAAACAGCTGGTTATTTGAGGAAACTCAAAGGATTGAAAAGGAATTGGATTGGTCGTTAATTGGACGCGCCGATAAAAGTTCCAGGCTGTGCCGGCCGTAAAATAAATTCGTCATTATTCGCACTCTGTTATAAATGAGAGTTTTACAGTTTAAAAGAATTGCTCATTTTAACCGGCAGCGGTTGTAATTTTTGTCGGCACGTCCATATTGAGAGCGATTTACTATCTGAGTTTAACCCACATTGCAGGGTCTGACCCTT
>JAPLDV010000894.1 GCA_026391235.1 Bacteroidia bacterium
CCGGTACTACAGGCATTCCGAAGGGGGCGTTGACAACGCATGACAACATATATTGGAACACCATCTCGGCCGTGGAAAGCCTGGGACTGACTGAGGATGACATTCACCTATGCATGTTTCCTGCTTTCAGCCATCCCCATGAACTCTTCGCTCGTCCTTTATACCTCGGCGGGACCCTGGTTCTGACTGACAGTATCTATCCCAAGTCGATCGCGACGACTATTTCAGAACATCGCGTAACCTTTATGATGGCCGTTGCCTCCATTTACGACGCCCTGGTGCGATTGCCGGAATCTTTTTCTGTTGATTTGAGTTCTCTGCGGATACCGGAAAGCGGAGGCATGCACCTGAATCCGGTTCTGGCGTATAAATTCAGGGAGCGCTTTGGAGTTTCCATCCTCCCCGTCTGGGGCAGTACCGAAACATCGGGGATTGCATTGGCCACCCCCATTCATGAAGGATACAGGCCGGGTTCCATGGGCAAGCCTAACCGGTATTACGACGTTAAAGTGTTGGGTGATCATGGTGAGGAACTGACTCCGGACAGTGTGGGGGAAATGGTGGTGAAAGGTCCCGGTGTTTGCAGCGGTTACTATCATCAATCTGCTGAAACAAATATCTTTATGAACGATGGATGGTTCCGCACGGGTGATATGGTAAAAATGGATGGTGACGGGTATTATTACTTCGCAAGCAGAAAGAGCGGGATGATGAAAGTGGCAGGTTTGAAGATTTTTCCCACGGAGATTGAGGATATTCTGGCCGGCCACCCGAATATTAAAGCTGTGGCGGTTGTCAAGGCCAAGGACGAGAACGATTTGCATGGCGAGGTACCTAAGGCGGTTATTGTCGTTAATGATGGCGTTGAACTGAGCAAAAACGATATTCGCAAGTACTGCGAGGAGAGGATGGCGAAGTACAAAGTTCCTCGGATCATCGAATTCAGGAAGGAGCTTCCCAGAACCCCCGGGGGTAAAATACTGTATCGTGAGCTTTAACAAATCCGAGAAAAGACACGATATTTTGAAGATGTACTTTTTTGATCGGAGAGAATAAAAAATAAATATGTTTATTGGTTGAAGGAAGTTGTCTTACTATGAAATCCAGTGTTGTTATTGTTCATGCTGATGTGGATCCTTTGAAAGGGGTTGCGGATCCCGGTCCTCATCAGACTTATAAAAATCCCCGCATATCCGTAGAGCGCCGGGAATTAGATGAACTGCTTTCCGACGAGGTCCGTGTGGAAATGATCTATGCCGGTGTGTGCGGTACGGATGTTCATCTTGTGGAGACAAATCCTGATACAGGTTATATTCGTTGTTCAGCCCCGGCGCGGATTCCTCCCGAAGGCAGGGTCATCGGTCATGAAGGGGTCGGGAAGGTGCTTGAGGCGGGATCTCACGTGCGTCATGTCAAACCCGGTGATTACGTGACATTTGAGTCAATCATTGTTTGTCATTACTGTGATGAATGCCGAAGAGGAGACTTCAATCAATGTCGGAACGCACTTCTATTCGGTTTGGAAAAGGATGGGCTTTTCGGAACGGTCGTCGATGTTCCGTCCATGTTGACCCATAATGTCAATGCC
>JAPLDV010000889.1 GCA_026391235.1 Bacteroidia bacterium
TTCCAGAATAATGCAAACATCTGGCTTTGGGGAATTTTGCCGGGTAAAACGGTTAAAGGATGGGAAATGCTCACGTCCGACCGCCACCGGCCGGAATTCGGGGGAAGGTTTCAAATGCCCGCCGGTAAAGGTGAACTGGCCATTTCAGGGCATTTCAGATCCATTGGCATAGACCAGTCCAACGGCCTTTTACCGGTTTCCCTGGATAAACCTGTGCCGGAATATCGTTTGGGTATCGATGGAAAATGGGATATCGGTCCGGGTATATGGTTCGAAGGTACCTATACCTGGTTAAAACTGCCGCAACCTGCCATGAATCATACCAGGATGCTGACGATCGGTTCAGATTATACATTCGGCCTGGGTAATGGGCTTACTTTAATGGCGGAGCAGTTCTTTTATCAGATGGGTCCCGGGATGTTTGAAAACTCTTCAAATCTGGCTTTTTCGGCAGTTTCACTTTCATACCCGATCAATCTTACCCATTCGCTGTCGGGGATGGTTTTCTACAACTGGACCGCCGATAACTGGTACCGGTTTATTAACTGGCGTATCAGTTTGGATAAGATCAGCCTGCATGTGATCGCTTTCTGGAATCCTGAATCCTTCGATCTATATCAGAATGCAGGTAACTCCAGCTTGATGGGAGGTAAGGGAATACAGCTTCTTTTCGTTTGGAATCATTAAATTTATACAATTAATAAGATGCAAATGGAATCCAATACAACTGTCATCGAGATCCGGAACCTGGTGAAAACGTTTCCGATGGGCAACAGGGAATTCACAGCCATTAATGGCATCAACCTGAACTTTGCCGCCGGCGAATTCTCGGGCCTGGTGGGTCCGAGCGGATCGGGTAAAACCACTCTCCTTAATATTATCGGCTCGCTCGATTCCCCAACCGATGGCGAAGCTTTGGTAATGGGCAATTCCGTCGGAAAGTTGTCGCAGAAGAATGCCGCGCATCTGAGAAATCTTAAAATAGGATTTATTTTTCAGACTTTCAATCTTTTGCCGGTTTATTCAGCTATGGAAAATGTCGAATTCCCGCTTCTCTTGCAAAAAATGAACGCTTCCAGCCGGAAAAAAGCCGTGATGGATGCGCTCGATTGGGTTGGTTTGACCGATAAGGCCAAGTCGCGACCAGCGCAGATGTCGGGCGGTGAATGTCAGAGGGTTGCTATAGCCAGGGCTATCGT
This sequence comes from Bacteroidia bacterium, assembly GCA_026391235.1. The sequence continues at coordinate 1,200 of JAPLDV010000889.1, forward strand.
AAAGAAGCCGGAAATTGTGCTGGCGGATGAACCGACAGCTAATCTGGATGCTGAAAACTCTCATCACATCCTGAGGACCATGTTGAAACTGAATAAGGAATTCGGCACGACATTCCTGTTTGCTACCCACGACGAAAAGGTCATCGGGTACCTTCGCCGTATTATTAAGCTCATAGATGGGAAAGTAGCTAATGATGAGATCGTTGCGAATAAATAGGAGGATCAAATTATGTTAACTTTAAAACTCGCATTCCGAAACCTGGTTGGTGCCGGCCTGCGAACCTGGCTGAATGTTTTTGTCCTTTCGCTGTCGTATGTCCTGATCATTTATATGCATGGCATGCTCGACGGATGGAACATCCAGGCCAAGGCGGATATGATGAGCTGGGATACCGGCCAGGGGCAGTTGTGGCAAAAGAACTACGACCCCACCGATCCTTTTACGCTGCAGAACAGTTTCAGCCCGATTCCGCCGGAATTCAGCACGCAGGTCAATGAGGGCAGAATTGCCCCGGTCCTGGTCACCATGGCGTCGTTTTATCCCGAAGGCAGGATTCAAAGCATCCTGTTGAAAGGAATTCCTGAGAACCAAAAGGTTCTTGAGCTCCCGAC
>JAPLDV010000002.1 GCA_026391235.1 Bacteroidia bacterium
GCATGGCCCAAATACCCAATCTTACCCTTGACAAGCGACTGTACTTCAGTCGAAATGAGGAGGTTATCGAGGCCGGTTTTCAAAATATGCTAATTTGTTAATATGCTAATATGCTAATTTTAAGAATTTTGGATAGCTTATAGCCCTTGGGTCGCTTCAATCACAAATTCTTGAACAATATATCAATTATTACAACCCCTCCCGCAAATCGTGCCTTCAATTAGCATATTAGCATATTAACCCATTAGCATATTAGCATATTAACCCATTAGCATATTATCTGTATTTTTGTCGAAAATTAAATGAAATGACAACCCTCGATCAGGTAAAAGAGTTGGCGGAGCGCGGCGAAGCGCTCAGGAGGTTCCTTTGACGTTGATGACAAGAAGATCCGGATAAAGGAAGAGGAAGAGAAATCCCAATCCGCGGGTTTCTGGGACAATCCCAAAGAGGCAGAAAAACACATGAAGCAGATCCGGATGCTGAACAGCTGGATAAAAGCTTATGATCAGGTGGTGTCTGTCATCGGTGACCTTCAGGTGATGTTCGAATTCTATAAGGAGGGCGAAGCCTCCGAAGAAGATACCGATAAACAGTACGCTGAAACGCTGGTACATATTGAAGAACTCGAAACCCGCAATATGCTCCGGAAAGAAGAAGATATTCTCGGAGCCATCATGAAGATCAATTCAGGAGCCGGCGGAACCGAAAGCCTCGATTGGGCAGGCATGCTCATGCGAATGTATATCCGGTGGGGGGAGATCAATGGTTACAAGGTGAAAGAGATTGATTTTCAGGCCGGTGATGAGGCCGGAGTTAAATCGGTAACGCTTGAATTCATTGGCGAATATGCATACGGGTATTTGAAAGCCGAAAATGGCGTTCACCGCCTGGTCCGGCTGTCGCCGTTTGATTCCAACAATAAGCGCCACACCACGTTCGCATCGGTATTTGTATCGCCGGCCGTGGACGATACAATAGAAATCGATGTGAATACCGCTGATATTGAATGGGATACATATCGCTCAGGCGGGGCGGGCGGCCAGAACGTGAACAAGGTGGAAACCGCCGTCCGCCTGAAACACGGGCCTTCAGGGATCATCATCGAGAACAGCGAATCCCGCAGCCAGCTGCAGAACAAGGAAAATGCACTCCGGTTGCTGCGGTCCGAACTATATGCAATCGAGCTGCGGAAGCGCATGGAAGAGCGCCAGAAAGTGGAGGCCACCAAAAAGAAAATCGAGTGGGGCTCACAGATCCGCTCCTACGTTCTACATCCCTATAAAATGGTAAAGGACCTTCGCACCGGCTACGAAACCAGCAACCCCCAGGCCGTGCTCGACGGGGAGCTCAATGGGTTCATCAAGGCGTTTCTGATGGAGTTTGGGAAGGTGCTGTAAGGGCGACCCGCAGTCGCCCACAACCAATTCCCCCCCAGTGCACTTGTCATCCCGGCGAAGGCCGGGATCTCGTCACGCTACTCTGAGGGAAAAGGGATAATGCACCTGCGTAATGCCGCGGTATGCGACGGGGTCCCGGCTTTCGCCGGGATGACAAGGTCAACAGGGTAAAAAAGTGAGTGTGGGTGCGGGTGTGAGGGTCACCACCGGACAAACTTCAAATGCTTCGTGTATTTTCCTCCCACCAGCGAATCCAGGCTTCGGCGCTCAAGGGTAAATCCATATCGACCGTTCTTGCTCGTGGAGGCGAAAATCCCCAATCCGTTATTTAGGTTGGTAATGGGCCTGCCCATCTGATCTGACACAATCCTGTCAGATTCTAGATATTGCCCGAAAGCCGGATCAGCATTGAACACAACTGCCATCCCAGGCCCATTCCACCGTATTGTCATATAAATGTAATGCAGTGTTTTCTGAAAACCTCATGTTACCCCCCCCCAGCCGTTTTATATGGCACAAAATCTGAATTTTTCCACCGGTTTTTCCTAAGGATTCTTACCTTTATTCCATTATAAAACCAGATAAAATACCATGAAATACCGTATTGAAAAAGACACGA
>JAPLDV010000399.1 GCA_026391235.1 Bacteroidia bacterium
AAAAGTCCTTTTTTAATCAGGGGATTTACCAGACGGGTGGTCGTGCTTTTCTCGACGGCCAGAAGTTTATGCAATTCAGATATCTGCATCTCTTTCTTTCCCACAAGGGCGTCGAGGATCATAAATTGATGAAAGGTAACTCCTTCGCAAAAGGCCACATCCTGCCTGCAGAAGCGCGATACCTGTGACAAACCAGTGAATATTTCCATCAGTTCAGTATTTTGATTGTTCATTCTTACTTGCATGGTTGTATGATACAACTATAATTGCATTTGTCAAGAGAAAAAAAGTGATTGGTAATACCATTTCGCCATCAAATATCAACAGTAGTACGGGTCTTCAGACCCGTTGAACAGGCGAACCTAAAGGTTCGGACTACATTGCCTCGTTATCCTTTGAAAACCTGAATGACCAGCTTCACCGGATGAAACATGAACTTGACGCGAGGAAGGAGTTTGGCGATACAGATCAAATACCTACCTGTGGTGTCCGGCAGAAAATTCAGAGCCCGAACGTGAAGATCAGCGTACCTTTCACCTGCAATGATTCAGCGGTGGACAGTTGCCGGAAATGATGATTGCTGTTTGTAAACAGTATTAGAGTCCTCCATCAAATCAAGGGCAGACGCCCCGGCCTTTAGCCATTTCTAACAATTTGCAGTTTCCCAATGCACACGCTTTTTGGGCGTCAAAACAACCAAGCGTGTTGTTGCCCTGCGATAAATAATTAATTCCCCTGTTGATGTAGGCTTTGGTATAATCCGGCATGAGGCGGATGGCCTGATTATAGTCCTCGATGGCGCGCTGATACTGTCCAAGTTTGTCGTAAGCACATCCCCGTCCATTGTAAGCCTCTACATCATTCGGCTGCAGGCTGATAGCTTCATTGAAGTCTTTGACAGCGCTTTGATACTGGCCGATTTCATTATAAATAATCCCCCTGTTGTAAAAGGCCTCGGCATAATCCGGCTTCAGGTGGATGGCCTGATTATAGTTCTTGATGGCGCTCTGATACTGGCCCATGTTATCGTAAGCAACCCCTCTGTTGTAGTAATAGGTCTCGTCGTCAGGCTGCAGTTTAATGGCATTGTTCAAATATTCTATAGCCTTTATCGGATCGGTATACATATTGCCGTCCGATAAAGCTCCGGCCTTATAAAACCAATCCATCGCCGTTTCGCTCATTGCCGTAGAACAAAGAAATGTTATAATAAGAAAAATGGAAACGATAATTTTACGCATAACAACCCCTTAATTATACGTTTCTTTTTTATCATAATTATAGAAATAATTGTATTAATGATTTTGATTTGAAATTTCACGCATTGCAGGAGGTAGACAGATTACAGCTCCGATGAAAGGGTGTTTCAAACGTCAATCGCCAGTTGCCGGAGACCTTTAGGACAAAAGATTTTATCAGGGGTTATACTGTAACCAACGGGGTTACGTTTGCCGAGAGAAATATCACTAGCGTAAATAAATGTATTGCCAAGCGGTTAAAAAGTGTGCTAGGACGCCCCACGTTAGTGAACCACAGAGCTCACCATGCCCTGTGGTTTTTTATTTGTGAAACTCTAGTGAGTCGCAAGTTTCAGAAGCGTAGCGCATAACCTGAAGGTCATCTGCGACTGAAATTTGCTGGACGTAATGAGACTCAAACCCAGGAGCAAAGCGACGTGGGACAAGCCCGCAAAGCGGAGGGTAATGAGACCCGTGATTTCTGTACAAGGAGCATTAAATAAGCATGATTGCAGCATCAAATATAACCCTTTCCTACGGGAAACAAGTACTTTTCAAGAATGTTAACATCAAGTTCACTCCCGGTAATTGCTATGGGCTGATCGGCGCAAACGGTGCGGGAAAGTCAACCTTTCTCAAAATTCTTGCCGGTGAGCTGGAGGCCGACAAGGGGGAAATCA
>JAPLDV010000709.1 GCA_026391235.1 Bacteroidia bacterium
TCATCCATGTACTTCTGATATTCCATGTTATACAGGCGGGTCCGCAATTCAATCATCGCTTTATCCTTATTCTTTATCTGCGATTTCTGATCCTGGCAGGTGACCACTATTCCGGATGGAATATGGGTTAGGCGAATAGCAGAATAGGTAGTGTTTACAGATTGACCCCCTGGTCCGGATGAACAATAGGTATCAACACGAATATCCGAAGGAAGTAGCTCAACATCAAATTCCTCGGCTTCGGGCAAAACGGCCACTGTAGCTGCCGAGGTATGAATCCGTCCCTGGGTTTCAGTTTGCGGAACGCGCTGAACGCGATGAACTCCCGATTCGTACTTCATAAATCCGTAAACACCTTCGCCGGTGATGGCAAAAATTATCTCTTTATACCCCCCGTTGGTGCCTTCGGTAAAGCTGTTGATACTGTATTTCCAGCCTTTTATATCACAGAATTTGCAATACATACGGAAGAGGTCGCCTGCAAAAATACTTGCTTCATCCCCGCCTGTTCCGGCACGAACCTCTACAATTGCATCTTTGGCATCCTGCGGGTCTACCGGCAGGAGAAGAACTTTAATCTCCTCCTCCATTTCATCCCAGCGGTGAGTCAGGGCATCGATCTCCTCCTTGGCCATTTCCCTCATCTCCTCATCTTTTTCAACTTCGAGAAGCTTTTTGGCCGAGTCAATATTTTCGACGATGTTTTTATACTCATGATAGAATGCGACTACCCTGGTCAGCTCTTTGTATTCTTTATTGAGCTGAACATACCGTTTCATATCATTGACCACATCAGGTTCAGTGATCAGTCGGGCTACTTCATCGAAACGGGCTGCTATTCCTGCTAATTTATCTAACAACATGGGGTTTGATTTTCTGTTATGAGTTATAAGTTGTATGTTGCCCTTGCAGAGACCTTTTCTCGAAGGGACGGGGTCCCGGCCTTCGCCGGGATGACAATGCTATTAGAGGTACCTAATAGAAGAAGTCGCCGTAATGGCTTCGGATGGTTAAGCGTGGTTTTTCCGAAGGTTCGCAGAAACCGATGATGCGTGCTTCGATACCGAAACCTTCAGCGATATCAATAATTCCGGGAGCATATTGGTTGGGAAGGTAAATCTCGAACCGGTGTCCCATATTGAATACTTTGTACATTTCCTGCCAGGGTGTGGCGGATTGCTCCTGAATCAGCCGGAACAACGGAGGCAGATCGAACAGGTTATTCTTGACAACGTGAAGATTTTCAATAAAATGCAGAATTTTTGTTTGCCCGCCGCCCGAACAGTGAATCATCCCGTGAACGAATGGCCTGAATTTATCCAGAATGGCTTTAACAACAGGTGCGTAGGTGCGGGTTGGGGAAAGCACCAGTTTACCGGCATCCAAACCGGTATTTGCGATCAAAGCAGTTAATTCTGTATTGCCGGAGTAAACCAGGTTATCCGGCATCTGAGGATCGAAAGATTTGTCCTGAGGATGATAGCCCGATGATCACATCGCCTGCCCCGATCCGGTCATTGGAAATGACATCTGATCTTTTCAGCCGGGCAGTGACGGTGCTGTCAACGATAATGGTACGAACCAGGTCACCGACATCGGCAGTTTCTCCGCCGCAGAAAACTGTTTCCACGCCGCTTGCGGTAAGGAAATCACCAATATCCTGCGTACCCTCAATCACAGCGCGGATAACCTCACCGGGTATCAGGTTCTTATTTCTTCCGATGGTTGAGCTTAACAGGATCGGGCCGGTTGCACCTGCGCAGAGTACATCATCGATATTCATGACTACTGAATCCTGGGCGATGCCTTTCCAAACGGACAAGTCGCCGGTTTCCTTCCAGTAGACGTATGCAAGGGCTGATTTTGTTCCTGCGCCATCGGCATGCATGATACAGCACCAATCGGGATCGCCGGTCAGGATGTCGGGAATAATTTTGCAGAATGCTTTGGGGTACAATCCCTTATCAAGCTTTCGAATCGCTTCGTGCACGTCTTCCTTTGCTGAGGAGACACCGCGTTGTGAATATCTGTTACCCTGCTCCATAACGAGGGGCAAAAGTACAAAATTTACGGCAGTTTGTCGTTAATTGTAGTCTTTCCCCCGTCTGCCTGCTTATCAGGTGGTTTAATCCCTTCCTTCTGTCCGGAGCGGATCCGCTTTTTTTGGCCCTGCTGAAGTTCTTCCATCCCGCGGATGAGGATTTGCTGCTGGGCATCGATTTCGTTGCCGGGTTTTCCGCCCGGAATATAGTCGTTCCTCAGCACCCGGAATTCGGTCCGCCGGTTCAGCTGATGGGCAACTTCTTTGTCCTGGTCATTTGGAAGTTTGTCAATTAAGACTTTCGCCAGCGTATCACCGACCTTCAGGAAATTATATTGAGTGGCCATTTTCTCATCCACCACCCGTGGTTGATCCGGACCGTACCCTCTGGCCTTCAGGCGATCCGCCAAGATTCCTTTGCTGATCAGATAATCGACAACAGATTGGGCCCGGTTTTGCGATAACTCGAGGTTTGTCATTGCCCGGAAAGGCCTCACATCGGTATGGGACATCAATTCAATCGTGATATTCGGGTTGTCCTCCAGGGTTTCAACCAATGCATCCAGTGCAACCATCGATTCCGGCCTCAGATCCCATTTGGCAAGGTCGTAAAGGATGTTAGGCAATTCGATTGGTTTTTCATACGGTGCCAAAACCAATGTAGCATTAAAATCACGGCTGGCCTCGAGGCCCATGGTAGTTTCACGGAGCTTTCCATTCAGAAATCCTCGCTTAAAGGCCACAAGCAGATAATCAGTTTCGGGTTTTAGCTTGAAAGAAAAATTCCCGGTGGAATCGGTTTTATATTCGAGGCTTGTACCATCGCTGCCGATCAGGCGAACGTCTGCGCCTCCCAAAGCCATGGCAGTGCGCTCGTTTATCACTCGTCCAGCCATGTTGAAACGCTTTTCAGGAAGCACAAATGAATAGATATCATCACCGCCTTTACTTTTTTCTAACCGGCTGGAGGTAAAATATCCTCGCTCTTCATCCTTCTGGAAAACAATGCCAAAATCATCGGCCGAGCTGTTCATCGGATATTTCATGTTTTCGATGATCCACTTTCCCTCCTGGTTCAGCCGGGCCTTGAAAATATCCAGACCGCCCAAACCGGGATGACCATTGGAAGAAAAGTAAAACAGCGAATCGGATTTTAC
>JAPLDV010000192.1 GCA_026391235.1 Bacteroidia bacterium
TTTCAAAACCGGATCGGATCCTTCGAGAATACCGATAACATTGCGCTCCGAAATTTCGACATTACTTCTTCCCTTGACGGTATATTCCTGAAAATAGCCGGATTCAGTGGAGAAAGGTTTCAACCCGGCCTCCCGGAAAGAGGCAGCAATATAATCTGCGGCCTTCTTCATTTCGGGCGAGCCATTTTTTCTTCCTCTCATTTCATCACCGGCCAGGTAATAACACCAGGCTTTCAGATCTTCCGCCGTTACAGGCTGGCTTTCCTGGGCGAATGTCCTCGTCAGGCAGGACAGTACCATGACCGGGAGAATAAATATCTGTTTCATTGCGTAAAGATGGCAAATAGGGAAAAACTTTACTTCATTTTTATATTTTTGATAAATCCGTTTTACGATTCCATTATGAAAAAAATTGCAAGTATCTGTTTTTACATCTTGATTTTGATCCTTTTCGTTGGAATTTCCTGCAAGAAAAGGAATCCGGTGATAGAGATCCAGACTCCGAAAGGAAATATTACTGTTGAGTTGTACGTCGATAAGGCCCCGATAACTGCGGGAAATTTCCTGAAGATCGTAAAGGAACACGTTCTTGACGGTGGAAGTTTTTACCGGACCGTAAGGGGTTCGAATGATTCAAATCCCGTCGGGATTGAGGTTTTGCAGGGCGGGATACAAGGCAGGGACACTGTTCCGGATATCAAGCCGATAGCACATGAAACAACTAATGTCACAGGGATTAAGCACCTCGACGGGGTGATATCAATGGCCAGGACAACGCCAGGCTCGGCAAAGACTGAGTTCTTTATCTGCATGGACGATCAGCCGGAGCTCGATTTTGGCGGCCGGAGGAATCCCGATGGTCAGGGATTTGCCGCTTTTGGCAAGGTGATCGATGGCGCGAAGCTGGTTAGGGAAATTTGGCAGGGATCGGCCATTGGACAAAAAATTGATCCGGCGGTCCGTATCCATAAAGTCATCGTAAAGTAATGGAAAACCATCGTTTTGCTATCCATCTGCCGGACAGGGGAATGAAGATCCTGCGATTCCCGTTGATCCGGTTTGTTATCGCACTTGTTTTTTTTGTTGCCTTTACCGGATTGGCTCTGGGCCTGGCTTCCTGGATCCGGAAAGATTTGTTACCCCCTGAAAGTAAACTTATTGGTTCGGCTATACAGATGATTCTGGCGTGCACTTTTGCCTGGGCCGGATATGTGCTTTATTGTGCAACTGTTGAGGGGCGCAGGGTTTACGAACTTGATTTTCGAAAGGGCCTTCGCCAGACCACATGCGGGATATTGCTGGGGTTCGGCTTTATTTCTCTCATTATGCTGATCATGTGGCTGACCGGCGGCTATAAAGTAACCGGTTTTAATTCCGTTTCAACTCTCTGGCCTTTCTTGATTATGGCGATTCAGGCCGGCATGGTGGAGGAAATCATGAGCCGTGGAATCATATTCCGGATTGCAGAGGAAGGTATCGGAACCTGGTGGTCGCTGCTGTTTTCGGCTTTCATCTTTGGTTTTATGCATATCTGGAACCCCAATGCCACCCTATTCAGTTCCGTTTCGATTGCCCTCACTGCGGGAGTCATTCTCGCTATGCTATATGTAGTCACACGCCAGCTTTGGATTCCAATAGGATTGCATATCGGATGGAATTTTACGCTTGGCGGGATATATGGTGCTCCCGTATCCGGGGGTGAACCCGGCGGAATTCTTGCCGCACATTTTACCGGGCCTGATTGGCTGACTGGCGGGGCATTCGGACCTGAAGCATCGGTCATTACCGTGATCGTTTTTATTGTGTTTGGAATTTACCTGATCCGAAAAAGCATTATCGATAAAAGCTGGATAAAACCCATGTGGAGGAATCGGAAATGAATGTGATATCAAAAGCGATAAACAAAGATATTCAGGTGATTGCTGATTTT